>JBATGO010000386.1:0-25124 GCA_049665845.1 Pseudomonadales bacterium
GGCGCAATGCAATGCGCTCGATCAATTCAGATTTGGTCATGTTTACACCCCGGTCGTGCACGCTAAGGTGCGCCGACACACTGGACTTTTCCGCAGTCGGCTGCGGCAAGCTCTTGTTTATTATAGACAAGGCGCCAATCCGTTCCAGCGTCGCAGCAGGAAAATTTGCTTATAAAACAAGCTATTCGGTGCGATTGGCAGCTTAAATGGCCAAGCAGGTCACAAATGGTGGCGACATGGGCCGGGAAGGGAAATTATCACGAAAGGAAAGCAGGTTGGTACGGGCCCGAAGGCCCGCACACTGGTACAGGCCGGTGTTACTTGTCGTCGAGCTTGGCTTTGATCAGGCCGCCGATGGTCGTAACCGCTTCCTGGGCCGGTTCCTGCTCACGGTGCTGTCGCACCGCGTCTTTTTCATCCTGCATATCCTTGGCCTTGATCGACAGCGAGATCACGCGGTTCTTTCGATCCACACTGATCACCTTGACCTCGACCTCTTCGCCTTCCTTGAGTACGTTGCGCACGTCTTCAACCTTGTCGCGCGATACTTCGGAAGCTTTCAGGATACCTTCGATGTCATCGCCGAGGTCGATGATTGCCTGCTTGGCATCCATTGACTTGACCGTGCCCTTGACGATTTTGCCCTTGTCATTCTCGGCAACGAATTCGCTGAACGGATCGTCCTCGAGCTGCTTGATACCCAGAGAAATACGCTCGCGCTCCGGATCAATGGAAAGAATAACCGTTTCAATTTCATCGCCCTTGTTATAGCCGTGCACAGCCTCTTCACCCGGATCGTTCCAGGAGATGTCCGACAGGTGCACCAGACCGTCTATATTGCCGTCCAGCCCAAGGAAGATACCGAAGTCGGTGATCGACTTGATCGTGCCCTTGATCTTGTCGCCCTTGGCGTGTTGTGAGCCAAATGCATCCCAGGGGTTTTGCGTACACTGCTTGATACCCAGCGAAATACGGCGGCGCTCTTCGTCGATATCAAGAATCATCACATCGACTTCATCGCCCAGATTGACAATTTTTGACGGGTGAATGTTCTTGTTGGTCCAGTCCATTTCCGACACGTGCACCAGGCCCTCTACACCGCTTTCAAGCTCGGCAAAACAACCGTAGTCTGTGAGGTTGGTGATAACGCCCTTGACGATGGTTTTCTCGGGATAGCGCAGCTTGATGTCTGCCCATGGATCGGCGCCGAGCTGTTTGAGCCCCAGCGATACGCGATTTTTTTCGCGATCGAACTTGAGGACTTTAACGTCGATTTCATCGCCAACCGCAACGATTTCGCTCGGGTGCTTGATGCGCTTCCAGGCCATGTCGGTAATGTGCAGCAGGCCGTCTACGCCACCAAGATCGACAAAAGCACCGTAGTCGGTGAGATTCTTGACGATACCCTTGACTTCCTGGCCCTCTTCGAGGTTTTTCAGAAGTTCTTCGCGCTCGGCGCTGTTGGCTTTTTCCATTACAGCGCGACGCGACAGCACGATGTTATTGCGCTTGGCGTCAAGCTTGATCACTTTGAATTCAAGCGGCTTGCCCTCGAGGTGCGCGGTATCGCGCAGCGGGCGCACATCGATCAGCGATCCGGGCAGGAAGGCGCGAATTGTATTGATATCGACCGTGAAACCACCTTTGACCTTGCCGTTGATCACGCCGGTAATCACTTCTTCGGCTTCGAAAGCCGCTTCCAGAGCGCCCCAGGCTTCCTGGCGGCGTGCTTTTTCGCGCGACAGCTTGGTTTCGCCGAAACCGTCTTCAACCGCTTCGAGCGCAACCTGAACGGTGTCGCCAACAGTAATATTAAATTCGCCATTGTCGTCAATAAACTGGCTGCGAGGAATAACGCCCTCGGACTTGAGCCCGGCGTGCACGGTGACCCAGTCATTATCGATATCGAGTACGACACCGGTAATGATTGCACCCGGGTGCATCTCGATAGACTTTAAACTTTCTTCAAACAGATCCGCGAATGATTCGCTCATAATTTTAACTTCCAATAAAAGTCGTGGCTGCCAGAAACTGCAGGTACATTCCACAAACCACAGCTACGACGCTGCCGGACACGGCTATGTCGTTCAGGGGTTCGTTCTGGAAAGGGCAGGCGGGTGCAACAACACCCCGCTTTGCGAGAACTCGCAGCACAGGCAACAAACACGATGTGTATCCACGTTCCAGCACACGCGGAGTAGTTAATAAAAAACTGTCAGTACAAACACTGGATAACAATGTACTGCCAGCGATTTTGGCCGGTGGGCCGATGGCAAACTGGCGCCGTCATTTTTTGTATCGATGCACTTGCTGATTTCAACCAGCTTTGCTTTCAATCAGCGTTGCTCTCACTCAGCTTTGCGATCAACGAGCTTGCGCTCGCTAGCGCGCTCAAGGATCGCCGCACAAACAGCGTCGATACTCATGTCGGTGCTGTCGATATAAAAAGCATCGGGTGCCGGCTTTAGCGGCGCTACCGGACGCTCCATATCGCTCCTGTCGCGAGCGGCTATGGCCTCCGCGAGGCGCGCGAGACTACCACTTTGGCCTTTGGCGAGCAACTGTTTGTAGCGGCGCTCCGCGCGCGCCTCGACACTGGCAGTCAGGTAAACCTTGAGCGGTGCATCCCTGAACACAATTGTGCCCATATCGCGACCGTCGGCCACCAGCCCCGGCGGTTCGGCAAAGGCGCGCTGCCGTGCCAGCAGGGCGCTGCGAACCTTGGCCAGGGCCGCGACCTTGCTGGCTACCAGCCCCACATCCTCGGAACGCACCGCGTCGGTGACATCGACCCCCTCAAGCCAGGCGCGCACGCCCTCACTGTCGTCATTGGCGACGAAACGCACATCCAGCGAAACGGCCAGCAAGACCAGGCTTTGCTCGTTGTCGGCCGCAACCTGGTGGTTGATCGAGGCCAGCGCGAGCAGCCGGTAGATCATGCCGCTGTCGAGCAGGTGCCAGCC
The DNA here is from genome assembly GCA_049665845.1 of Pseudomonadales bacterium. Taxonomy (GTDB): domain Bacteria; phylum Pseudomonadota; class Gammaproteobacteria; order Pseudomonadales; family UBA7434; genus UBA7434. The sequence continues at coordinate 2,964 of JBATGO010000386.1, forward strand.
CAGCGCAGTGGCGACGCGCTTGGCTACGGTGCCCTTGCCCGCACCGCCGGGCCCGTCGATGGTGATCACCGGTACTACCTGCAGCGCTTTATCGACGGGCTCGCTCACGATCCAATACGCTCTTTATTGCCCTGTAATTTAATTTTGCACCACCAACCGCATGCCAACCTGTGCAGCAAGCGCGGCGAAATCGGGAAACGAAGTGGCGATATTGTCACAACCGGGTACCTCGATGCGACAATGCGAACGACAAGCGGCAACGCCGAAGGCCATCGCGATCCGGTGATCGTGATGGCACTCGATGGCCACTGATGACAGGCCGCGCCCGATGTCGCCACCTGCGATCACAGCCCCGTCTGCTGTGCCCTGCGCGTTGACGCCCAGTGCTTGCAAACCGTCGACCATGGCCTGGATGCGATCACTCTCCTTCACGCGCAGTTCCTCGGCGCCCGTCACCACTGTTTCACCCTGCGCGCAGGCCGCTGCAACAAAAAGCACCGGAAACTCGTCGATGGCCAGCGGCACCAGTTCGGCGGGTATTGTAATGCCGCGCAGCGGTGCAGCACGCACGGTAATATCGGCAACCGGTTCGCCGCCTACCTCGCGCCGGTTCGCCAGTTCAATATTGGCACCCATCAGTTGCAGGATGTCGATCACACCGGTGCGCGTCGGGTTGATGCCAACGTGCTGCAAGGAAAGACAGGAGCCGGGCGTAATGCTGGCCGCAACCAGGAAAAAAGCCGCCGAGGAAATATCAGCCGGAATATCGATAACCGTGCCCAGCAATTTACCGCCGCCCGCAAGCGCCGCGCTTGCGCCGTCGCGCACAACAGCATAGCCAAAACCCTGCAACATGCGCTCGGTGTGGTCGCGCGTTGGCGCAGGTTCAGTCACGCGCGTTGTACCTTTTGCGTAGAGCCCCGCCAGCAACAGGCAGGATTTCACCTGCGCGCTGGCCATCGGCAGCGCGTAGTCGATGCCGCGCAGTTCACTGCCGCCGCGAATCAATAGCGGCGGCCTGCCCTGCGCGGCCGTGTCGATTATCGCGCCCATGCTGCGCAGCGGTTCCGCGACCCGGTTCATCGGCCGGCCCGACAGGGAACTGTCGCCCACCAGCGTGCTGTCGAAGCGCTGCCCGGCGAGCAAGCCGGCCAACAGGCGCATCGAGGTACCCGAATTGCCAAGATCGAGCGGCGCCGCGGCGCCACGCAGGCCGTGCAGCCCGACGCCGTGAATCAGTAATTCTGCGTTGCCGTGATCTTCGATATCAACGCCCATAGCGCGAAAGGCGGCGAGCGTTGCCAGCGCGTCAGCGCCCTGCAGGAAACCCTGTACCTTCGTATCACCCTCGGCGATCGAACCGAGCATGATTGAACGGTGCGAAATCGATTTGTCCCCGGGTACGCGAATGCTGCCCTGCAAACCCGCACTGTCGCCCGCGTGCTTGGCGCGGCCTTCGGCAATCAGTTTCAAACGATCGTTTCTCCGGCGATAGAATAATAAGTCGCGACGCCCATGTGCCTAGCTTGCATCATGGCTATTGCTCGCTGCCCTGCGCAGCGAAAAGGCATCGCGTGCGGTTTTCGCCCGCGCAAAGATCGCTTCGAGCGTATCGCCATCGACGGCCTGCAACGCGTTGGAAAAATCCTGCAAATACTGCTGGTAGCCGCCCAGCGCACCGAGCAATGCATCGCGATTGGCGAGCGCAATTTCACGCCACATCACCGGGTCTGACGCCGCTATGCGGGTGAAATCGCGAAATCCACCACCTGCAAAGGTAAACATCGCATCCGCATCCGGCAGCGCATTGAGGTAGTCGACCAACGCAAAGGCCAGAACGTGCGGCAGGTGACTGCTGTGACCGAGCACCACGTCGTGTAATTGCGGGCTCATGCTGTGCAACTCCGCTCCAACCGCTCGCCACAATGCGCGGATCTTGTTGACTGCCGCGGTATCGGTATCGGGCAGCGCAGTAACGATAACGCGCTGCCCGCTGAACAAATCTGCCCGCGCTGCCTCCACCCCACTCTGTTCGGAACCGGCAATCGGGTGGGCCAGCACGACCTTGCGTACCTTGTCTTTATCGCCACTGCCGGCTTTATCCAGTGCGTTGGCGAGATTGGCTTTGACGCTGGCAACATCGGTGATAACCGTGTGATCATCCGCCAGCGACAGGGTTTCCAGCAACAGTTTTTCGGCATGCTGTGTTGGTGTTGCTATAACCGCACAATCGACGCCATCCAGCGCCGCGCGAAGATCAATGTACGAGGTGTCGATAGCGCCGACATCGATGGCGGTTTGCAGGCGCGCCGGATTGCGACCCCAACCGCGGACGTGTGCAACCGCGCCGTTTTTTTTTGCTGCAAGCGCCAGCGAACCGCCGATCAGGCCGACGCCGAGAATTGCAATACTTTTAAAAACCTGCTCGCTCACGACCATGCCCGCTTCAAATAACCAGCGCCAGCTTTTCCAGGAACAGCGCGTTTTCCTCTGCCAGACCCACACTAGCGCGCAGGTGCAAGGGCAAATTGTAATTTGCCACTGGCCTCACAATAACACCTGCCTGCAGCAACGCCTGGTTCACCGCCGCCGCATCCCGCCCCGGCTCGAAAGTAATAAAATTTGCAACCGACGGAATTCGTTTGAGGCCCAGCGCATCGAGGCCATCAGCAAGTTGTTGCATGCCGGCATTGTTGGTTGCGATGGCCTGCGCCAGGTGCTCATGGTCATTGAGCGCCGCTTCGGCTGCAGCCAGCGACAGCGAGCTGACATTAAACGGCTCACGCACCCGGTTCAGCACATCGGCGATACCGCGGTCGGACACCGCGAAACCAACCCGCAAGCCGCCCAGGCCGTATGCCTTGGAAAAAGTGCGCGTAACAACGAGATTGGCAAATTCGCGCTGCAGCGCGATGCCGTCGGGATAGTCACCGACCTGCACGTATTCACAATAGGCTTCATCGAGCACAACAATAATACCGGGATCGAGCGCCTGCAAAAACGCGCGCAACGCCGACTCACATACGTAGTTGCCGGTCGGATTATTGGGGTTTGCGATGTAGACCACACGCGTGCTGGCATCTGTGGCCGCGAGCATGGCATCGAGGTCGTGGCAATAATCTTTGGCCGGGGCCACCCTGGCCTCGGCGCCACTGCGCTGCACCGCCAGCGAATACACTACGAAAGCGTATTCACTGTAAACGGCGCTTGCTCCGCGGTCGAGATAAGCACTGGCAACCAGTTCGAGTACATCATTGGAGCCATTGCCCAGCGTAAGCATGGCCGGGTCAACCGAGAGCTGCTGCGCCAGTCGCTGTTTAAGGTAATAGCCATTCGAATCGGGATAGCGATTACAGGCTAACGCAGACTTCTGCAGCGCCTCTAACACTTTATCCGAGGGGCCGTGCGGATTCTCATTGCTGGCCAGTTTTACCAGCCGCTCAAGCCCCAATTCGCGCCGCGCCTCCTCTATCGGCTTGCCAGCCTGGTAGGGCATGATGCGCTGGACTTCGGCGCGGGCACGCGCAACCCAGTCAATCACCATGCCACCGCACCTGCTCGTACCGGTACTTGTATAGCAAACGCTTGCGCTGCCCTTGCCCGTTTTGGCCCGGCTCGTTTTTGCTTTCGCTGGTGTTGCGCTGGTTCGTATTGCAAGGTCAGATCACCGCAGCCGGATAGGACCCCAGCACCTTGACCATGCTCGCTCGCTGCGTGAATTCCGCAATCACGCGCTGCACCGGCTCGTCCTGGTGGTGCCCCTGGAATTCCATAAAGAAAACATAGGCCCAGTTCTCGGTACGCGATGGACGCGTCTCGATACGGGTCAGGCTGATACCCTCGCGTTCAAGAGGAGCAAGCAGATGGTAGAGCGCACCCGGTTCGTTGCGCGTCGACACCAGCAAGGAAGTTTTATCGTGCCCGCTGGCGGGCACTTCTTCCTGCGCAATAACCAGAAAACGCGTGGTGTTGTCGACGTAGTCCTGGATATCCGACGCCACGTGCACCAGCGAGTAGCGCTCCGCGGCCAGTTCGCCAGCAACAGCCGCAATACCAGGGTCGTTTGAGGCGAGCCTGGCCGCCTCCCCGTTTGAACTGACAGGCTCGATCTCGAGCGCAGGGAAATTCTTCTGCAACCAGGTGCGTGACTGCGCAAGCGCCTGCTGGTGCGCGCAGATTTTTTTCAGCCCCGCCGGATCGGCACCTGGCCGCACCAATAGGTGCAGCGCGATCGGCATTTCCAGTTCACCGCAAATTTTCAGCGGTGAATTGATAAAGTTGTCGAGCGTATGCGTGACCATGCCCTCGGTGGAATTTTCGACCGGCAGCACGCCATAGCGACATTCACGCCGCTGCACCGCAACAAAAATATCGCCGATATTATTCATCGATTTGCGAATCGCGGAATGCCCGAAATGTTTCAGCGCAGCGGCTTCGGTGAAAGTACCCTGCGGCCCCAGATACGCCACCGATAACGGTTTTTCCAGCGCCAGGCAGGCCGACATGATCTCGCGAAAAATATGTGCGACTTTCTTCGCTTCCAGCGGCCCGGTGTTGCGCTCCATTACTTTGCGCAGCACCTGTGCCTCGCGTTCCGGGCGATAAAAAACCGGCTCGCTCTCCCCGCCATCGGCCGCTTCGCGGGTTTTTACTGCGGCAACACGTTGGGCACAGGCAGCGCGCTCGTTGAGCAGGCGTTGCAGAGCCTCGTCGATACGATCAATTTCCTCGCGCAGTTTTTCCAGTTCTTGATCCATTTTGTTTTGTGCAGAACCCTCGTGCTTTTGCTAGCCGTTGCTGGCCGCGAATTCACGCATGTAGTCAATCAACGCATCGATCGCCGCTTCCGGCACGGCATTGTAGATTGACGCACGCATACCACCCACCGAGCGATGACCCTTGAGGTTCAGCAAGCCGCGCTCTTCGGCGCCGTGCAAAAATGCCTTGTCGAGACTGCTATCAGCTAACGTGAACGGCACATTCATACGCGAGCGGCTGGCAATTTCTACCGGGTTTGCATAAAAATCGTGACCGTCGATGAACCCGTAGAGCTTGCCCGACTTGCGCAGGTTGGTTTCTTCCATCGCAACAAGCCCGCCCTGTTCGAGCAGCCACTCGAATACCAGCCCGGCGATATACCAGCCGTAGGCCGGCGGGGTATTGGACATCGAGCCGGCCTCATCGTGAACCTTGTAGTCGAGCATCGACGGCGTGAGTGGATGCGCATTGCCGAGTAGTGAGCGACGCGCAATCACAAGGGTCAGGCCGGATGGGCCAATATTTTTTTGCGCCCCGGCGTAAATGAGGTCGAATTCGTTTACGTCGATCGGTCGCGACAAAATGGTGGAAGACATATCGGCGACCACCGGCATGTCGACTTGCGGCACCCAGAAAAACTCCACTCCGCCAATGGTTTCATTCGGCGTGTAATGCAGGTAGGCAGCGCTGCTGTCGATCTGCCAGCTGTCGAAAGAGGGAATGCAACTGAAGTTTGTCGCTTCGCTGCTGGCTACTACATTGACGCTGCAATACTTGCCAGCTTCCTTGATCGCTTTCTTCGACCACTCCCCCGTGTTCACGTAGTTGACCACAGTTTTATCGCCGAGCAGGTTCATCGGTACAGCAGCAAATTGCTGGGTCGCACCGCCCTGCAAAAACAGCACCGCAAACTCCTCGGAAATATTCAGCAGCTTGCGCAGCGCGGCTTCGGAAGACTCCGCAATCGAGACGAATTCCTCGCTGCGGTGACTCATTTCCATTACCGACAGGCCCTTGCCATGCCAATCGAGCATATCGCTTTGCGCTTGCTCCAGTACTGCTTCGGGGAGCGCCGCAGGCCCGGCGCAGAAATTGAATTTACGAGTCATAAAAGGTGTTTACCGAAAAGTTGTGTGATTAAAGAGTTAGTAGAAAATTATTCAACAAGGTTGTCAGTGGTCTCACCGGCGGAATCGCTGTCGTCGTCATCGGTATCTTCTACACGTGCGATGCTGACCAGCGACTCGCCCTGCTTGAGCCGGATCACGCGCACACCCTGGGTGTTGCGGCCCAGTTCCGAGACTTCGTCGGTGCGGCAGCGCACCAATGTACCCTGGTCGCTGATCAGCATCATTTCGTTGCCGGCCTCGACCTGGATTGCGCCTACTATATTTCCATTGCGCTCGGTGGTTTGCATCGCAATCACGCCCTGGGTGCCACGACCCTTGACCGGAAATTCATCGACGTGTGTACGCTTGCCATAGCCATTCTTACTGACCGTGAGCACGCGCCCATCAGTGCGCGGGATCATCAGCGCAATCAGGTGGTGACCCGCGCCCAGCTTGATACCGCGGACGCCGCGCGCAGTGCGACCCATCGCCCGCACTGCAGACTCGGCAAAACGCACGGCCTTGCCTTCGCTGCTGACCAGCAGCACATCGGATTTGCCATCGGTAATTGCAGTGCCGACCAGCACATCGCCCTCATCGAGTTCCAGCGCGCGTAATCCTACGCTGCGCTGGCGCGCAAAATCGGTTAATGCAGTTTTCTTCACTGTACCGTTGGCGGTGGCCATAAAAATGTAGTGATCCGCGAGGTACTCCGAAACCGGCAGTATCGAGGTGATGCGTTCGCCCTCTTCCAGCGGCAGCATATTTACCACCGGCCGGCCGCGCGAACCGCGCCCGGCGATTGGAATATGGAAAACACGCAACCAGTACACCTTGCCCATATTGGAGAACAGCAAAATAGTGTCGTGGGTGTTGGCAATCAGCAGGTGTTCGACAAAATCCTCGTCTTTCACCGAGGTTGCCGACTTGCCCATGCCGCCACGGCGCTGCGCGCGGTAGTCGTCCAGCGGTTGTGACTTGGCGTAGCCACCGTGAGAAATTGTCACCACGCGATCTTCTTCGGGAATCAGGTCTTCAGCGGTGAGGTCGGCAATACTTTCGATAATTTCGGTGCGGCGCTCGTCGCCATAGTTATCTATCAGCTCTTTTAATTCATCGCGAATCAGGCCCAGTAATTTTTCAGGGTCGGCGAGAATTTCCAGGTATTCGCCAATCTGCTCGAGCCGCTCGCGATATTCTGCCAGCAGTTTGTCGTGCTCCATGCCGGTAAGCCGGTGCAGGCGCAATTCCAGGATCGCCTGCGCCTGCTCCGGGGAAAGATGATACCTGCCATCGCGCAGGCCGTATTGCGAGGCCAGGTCTTCCGGACGGCTGGCAGTTGTACCGGCACGCTCTAACATTTCCGCTACGCTGCCCAGCTCCCAGGCTGTGTTGACCAGCTTTTCACGCGCTTCGGCGGGGGTCGGCGATGCCTTGATCAGTGCGATAACCGGGTCGATATTGGACAGTGCAATCGCCCAGCCTTCGAGGATATGCCCGCGTTCGCGCGCCTTGCGCAGCAGGTAGACGGTGCGCCGCGTTACCACTTCGCGACGATGCTGTACGAAACATTCAAGCAACTCTTTCAGGTTCAGCAATTTGGGCTGGCCATCGACCAGCGCAACCATGTTGATGCCGAACACAGTCTGCAATTGCGTTTGCGTGTAAAGGTTATTCAGCACCACCTGGCCGTTTTCGCCGCGACGCATTTCGATCACCACGCGCAGGCCGTCCTTGTCGGACTCGTCGCGCAATTCCGAAATACCCTCGATTTTCTTTTCCTTGACCAGCTCGGCAATTTTTTCTATCAGGCGAGCCTTGTTCACCTGGTAGGGCAGTTCGGTAATGATGATGGTTTCACGCGACGTCTTTTCGTGTATTTCGACCTCCGCGCGCGCGCGCACGTAGATGCGCCCGCGGCCGGTGCGATAGGCCTGCACAATGCCGGCACGGCCATTGATGATGCCCGCAGTAGGAAAATCCGGGCCCGGCAGGAATTCCATCAGCTCGTCGATGGTGATCTCCGGGTTGTCAATAATTGCGAGCGTGGCACGCACCGTTTCGACCAGGTTGTGCGGCGCCATGTTGGTCGCCATACCAACCGCAATGCCGGAAGAGCCGTTGACCAGCAGATTGGGCACACGGGTTGGCAATACGTCGGGAATGAATTCTGTGCCGTCATAGTTAGGTACGTAATCGACGGTTTCCTTGTCGAGGTCAGCGAGCAATTCCTGCGTAATCCTGGCCATGCGAATTTCGGTGTAACGCATTGCCGCCGGCGAATCGCCATCTATCGAACCGAAGTTGCCCTGTCCGTCGACCAGCATGTAGCGCAGTGAAAACGGCTGAGCCATGCGCACAATCGTGTCGTATACCGCTGAATCTCCGTGCGGATGGTATTTACCGATGACATCGCCAACCACGCGCGCCGATTTTTTGTAGCCCTTGTTCCACTCGTTGCCCAGCTCGTTCATCGCATGCAGCACGCGCCGATGCACCGGCTTGAGTCCGTCGCGCACATCGGGCAGGGCACGACCGACAATCACGCTCATCGCGTAATCGAGATAGGACTTCTTCAGCTCTTCCTCGATGTTGACCGGCAGTATCTCTTTGGCTATCTCAGCCATTGCTGACCCTCTGTGGCATTTGCATGACGATGATTTCCGGTGCGGCGATTTCGCAAACGCCGGCAAAAGCTGTTGCGCAGGCTCTCCCCGTACAACGAGCCTTGTTGGCTACATCGTTGACTATTGATAGAGCACCGGCTGGCCAAACGAAGGCGGCCGCGGCGAGTAATATTGGCGGCTAAAAATCCGCTTTTTCGCGCCCGCCTGACGCAGGATAAATACACGTGTCGACACGCTTTTTTGGCAGCGCCAAGCATACCATAAGCACCTGCCGCAAACCGCTGTTAATCGCTGTAACCGGCGGCGCTTTCGGGAATTGTTGGCAGTTATTCGGGCAGCCGTAAAACACCGCTGCACAAGGCTAAAAAATTGCAGTTTGGTACACCAATCCAGTGACCTGCACTGAAGTATAATCGCGAGTCTCGCCGGACCAGCCTCGAATGCAAAACCCGGCAATGCAATCCCTCGCGACTGCCGCAGGCCTGTCAATGCGCAACGCTGGCAGCGACGCCAACAGCCAGGCCAAAACCAACATGTCAAATTCAAAAGCCGCCGCAGGTCCAGCTGAAGCAGCATCAGGAGCAAGCCCGTCGAGCGGTATTGTCGGCGCGTCACAGCTGCTGCCGATGCACGGCGAGCCCGGTAATGCACAGGTTCTGTTCGACTACGGGCTGCGATTTGAAAACGGTATGATCTTGGAGATCGCGCCCTACGAACAGCTGGCCGGCGAAGCCGCGCAACATCAATCGCGACAGCAATCCAGGGAACCGCTGCACTGCGAATTTCTAGAAGGGCATATCCTGCTGCCGGGGCTGGTCAACTGTCACGGTCACGCAGCGATGAGCCTGCTGCGCGGTTTTGCCGATGACCAGCCGCTGCAGGACTGGCTGGAGAAGCACATCTGGCCCGCAGAAGCTGCGCTGGTCGACGAAGACTTTGTTCGTGATGGCGCGACGCTGGCAATTGCCGAGATGCTGCAAAGCGGCACCACCACTTTTTCAGACATGTACTTCTTTCCCGACGTCACCGCCGCGGTGGCCGAGCAGGCCGGCATGCGCGCGCAAATTAATTTCCCGGTACTGGAATTTGCGTCAGCCTGGGCCAGCGATGCCGAGGATTACCTGTCGAAGGGGCTCGACCTGCGCGACGCTTTTCGCCACAGCGAACGGGTCGAGATTGGTTTCGGCCCGCACGCGCCCTACACCGTCGCCGACCAGACCTTCGCGAGAGTCGCAGTGCTGGCCGCCGAAGTTGATGCACCGATCCAGGTTCACCTGCAGGAGACCAGCAGCGAAATCGCGCAATCGCACAGCGAGCACGGCTGTTCACCGGTACAGCGCCTGCATAAACTTGGCGTACTCGGCCCGCGCACACAGGCCGTACACCTGGTGCATTTCACGCCGCAGGACATCGAGTTGCTGCGCGAGTCCAACACCAGCGCGGTGCACTGCCCCGCCTCCAATGCCAAACTCTGCAGCGGTTATTGCAACACCGGTGCGCTGCTCAAGGCCGGATTAAACGTCGGGCTGGGCACCGATAGCGGCGCCAGCAACAACACGCTGGACCTGTTTGACGCGGCACGCCTGGCCGCACTGCTGGCCAAGCTGGGTGGCGATGCCAGTGCATTGCCAGCCTGGCAATGCCTGTATATGGCGACCCAGGGCGGCGCAAATGTGCTGGGCATGGGTGACCGCATCGGCAGCCTCGCGACAGGCAAGTGCGCGGACTTTATCGCGGTCGATACACGCAGCGCGGCGCTGCAACCACTGCACGAGGCGGCCTCGCAATTAATTTATACGCGCGCCGGGAGCGCGGTCAGCCACGCCTGGGTCGCAGGCCGCTGCCTGTTGCGCGGACGCCAGCTGCTGAGCATCGATAATGAGGCGCTGTTGCGCCAGACAGCGTTCTGGCGCGAACAAATTACACAACGGGTTGTGCACGGATGAGCTTCAACAAATTTTCTGACGCTACAGGTTTCCGATGAGCGAACAAACCACAACAGCAGATTCCACCAACAAGCGCAAAAAAAACGTCGACGCGGCAGAAGTCGCGAAGTTTTCTGCACTGGCGGAGCGCTGGTGGGACCCGGATAGCGAATTCAAACCGCTGCACGAGATCAACCCGCTGCGCGCCGGTTACATCGACGGTTTTGCCCGCGTGCGCGGCAAACGGTTGGTCGACATCGGCTGCGGCGGCGGCATCCTCAGCGAAGCGATGGCGCAGCGCGGTGCCACCGTTACCGGCATCGATATGGCGGCGACACCGCTTGCCGTGGCACGCCAGCACGCCGAACAAAATGGCTTTGCCATCGAATACCTCGAAACCACCGCTGAAGAACTGGCAACACAGCGCGCGGGCCAGTACGATGTGGTGACCTGCCTTGAAATGCTCGAACACGTGCCGGACCCGGCCAGCGTCGTGGCCGCCTGCGCAACGCTGTGCAAACCCGGCGGCGATGTATTCTTTGCCACCATTAACCGCAACCCCAAAGCCTACCTGTTTGCGATTATCGGCGCCGAGCATGTTTTGAAACTGCTGCCGAAAGGCACCCATGAATACGAAAAATTTATCCGCCCCTCGGAACTCGACCGCTGGATGCGCGCCGAAGAACTGCACCTCGCGCACAGCACCGGCATGGTCTACAACCCGCTCAGCGAGCGTTACCGGCTCGACCCGCGCGACCTATCGGTGAATTACCTGCTACACGCGGTGCGCGAAGCGTGAGTAAAAAACGCATGGCCGTGCTGTTCGACCTGGATGGCACCCTGGTCGATACTGCTCCTGACTTCATCCTCGCCGCCAATGAATTGCGCGCCGCGCTCGGCTGGCCGCCATTGCCGGGTGCGACGATCGCCGCGCAGGTTTCCAACGGTGCGCTCGCGGTCACGCGCGTGACCTATGCAATCGATGCCGGGCACCCGTCGTTTGAACAGCGTCGGCAGAACCTGCTCGACGCCTACGAAAAACATCTCGGCGCGGCTTCCATGCTGTATGCAGGGCTCGATGTGATGCTGGCGCAGCTCGATGTAAAAGGTATCCCCTGGGGCGTGGTGACCAACAAACCCCTGCGTTATGCTGCACCACTGATGGACAGGCTTGCACTGAGCACCAACTGCGCTACGTTGGTTTGCCCCGATCATGTAGCCGAAAGAAAACCACACCCGGAAGGACTGTTACTCGCCGCCAAACAAATGGGCATGGCTGCGGAAGATTGCATTTACGCGGGTGACCACCTGCGCGATATCGAGGCCGGCCGCGCTGCGAACATGCACACCATCGCAGCCGCATTTGGCTATATTGCGCCGGATGATGATCCCCTGCGCTGGGAGGCAGATGCGATTGCCGAAACATCTGTTGCACTGTGTGAAATCGTGCTGCAAGGCGTGCAGGGCTGATGGATTGGTGGATTGGTGGATTGGCGGAAATTGTTGTTGCCGCACGAAGCGGCCTTTGCTTTCATGACACGCTGTGAATACATCCGTGTACGCTCGCCGGCGGCGTCCTGCCGCCGAACGGTCATGAAAGCAAAGACCACTGCGCACGGCAACCTCACCCTCCGTCGCTATTTTGGGAGTTTCCCTGCAGGTTTTTAAAACATCAACACGCAGAAAAAAGCACAAATCACTTAATACGCATAAAACAAAACGAAAATCCGCTGCCCAAGCGCCCAATCGCTGGCGTGGTGCTGAAGAGGGAGGAAGCAAGCACCCTCCCATTACCGTCCGGCGGCAGGACGCCGCCGGCGAGCGTACACGGATGTATTCACAGCGTGTCATGGGAGGGTGCTTGCTTCCTTCCCGCACCAGTCCCATGCATCAATCTCAACCCACCTCACTAATCCACCCACAAACAAAATATCCACTATGCCGATACCTTCGAACCTCTCAAGCTATCAACCCAAACCCGAACTGCTCACCAATAAAACCATCCTCGTCACCGGTGCAGGAGACGGCATCGGCCGCGCTGCGGCAATGGCCTACGCCAAACACGGCGCCACAGTCATTCTGTTAGGACGCACCGAAAGCAAACTCGGTGAAGTGTACGATGCCATCGAACAGGCCGGTTTGCCGCAAGCTGCGGTGGCACCTTTCGACCTTGCCAGTACCGATGAAGCTGCCTACCGCGATCTCGCCGCGCAATTGCAGGAACATTTTGGCAGCCTGCACGGCCTGCTGCACAACGCCGGTGAACTCGGCCAGCTCAAACCGCTGGCGCAATACGCAGGCGCAGACTTCAGGCGTTTACTCGATACCAACCTGCTCAGCAACTTCCTGCTCACCAAATCACTGATGCCGATGCTGGAAGCTGCCGCCTATGCCTCGGTAATTTTTACTTCGAGCAGTGTGGGCCGCAAGGGTCGCGCATACTGGGGTGCTTATGCGGTTTCGAAATTTGGTGTCGAGGGTCTGATGCAGGTCTGGGCCGATGAACTGGCGAACACATCGAACATTCGCATGAACTCGCTCAACCCTGGCGGCACCCGTACAGCAATGCGCCGGCGCGCTTATCCGGCAGAAGCTGCCGCCGCCTGCCCCGCCGCCGAGGAAATCATGGGCGCCTACCTGTACCTGATGGGTGACGAGAGTATCGGCGTCACCGGCAGCGCATTGGACGCGCGCCCACGCTGACTGTCAATACTTTGACGTCGGGGCAAATACTTGCCGCAGCCGCGGCCAAAAAAACTTTTTCCTACCCTGTTAATCTTTTCACAATTCAATAAAAACAATGGCTTACAAAGGTATTCAATATATTGGCATATTTCTCGCACTGAACACAGTACGGATCGGGTGATTTTCCCTCCGGAGCTATGGTGCAAGCGTACTTCGCTCCGAATCCCCGGTCTGCACTAATCACGTCGCGACCGCCTTTGGCAGGCCGCGGCCGCTATGCACGCCTCGACCACGCCCGAACCAGGGCATGCCTCGACGCTGGCAGCGCGATTGCGAGGAAATGCAACGATGGTCAAACCAGGTGAATACAAGGCGCCGGTAACGCCGGCTTTGAACCGCAGCTCGCGCGCGCGGGTAGAGCAAAGCGCGCAGGAGATACAGCAGCGCGAGGTCATCGACAAATTGCGCCTGTACCTTTGCAGCTGCCTGCAAACCAGCCTCGAGCCGGAAACGCTGCTGCAGCTTTTCTTCGACCAACTCGAAACCTTGCTGGGGCTTGCCGGCGTCAGTTTCGAGCGCTCAGCCCAGCCCGGTGACAATCACCCGCCAGCCGAAATACTGCTCGGTAAACGTGGTGTGCATCAATTTAACTACCAGCTCTCTACCGGCGAGCACGATGTGGGCGAATTACGCTGCTATTCACGCAAACGTATCAGCGGCTTCAACATTGAAGTGCTGGAAATTGCTACCAGTACGCTGATTTACCCGTTGCACAACGCCCTGCTTTTCCAGCGCACACTGGCACTCGCCGAAACAGACGCACTGACAGGGCTCGGCAACCGCCAGGCCATGCACAAATCGCTGGGCAAGCTGGTCGCCGCCGCGCGTCGCTACCAGAGACCGCTGTCGCTACTGATGCTCGACATCGATCATTTCAAAAACGTGAATGACACCTTCGGGCATAGCGCCGGTGATACGGCGATCGTTGCAGTGGCGCAAGCGATTCGCGAAGTGTGCCGCGACACCGACAGTGCATTCCGCTTTGGTGGCGAGGAATTCCTGGTATTGCTCGACAACACGGATGGCATGGGCGCGGCGGTAGCGGCGGAGCGCTTGCGCAAACGCATTGCTGCACTCAATGCGGGTGATGGTGCGCCGACCAATATCACAGCGAGTATAGGCAGCGCGGCGTGGCAGGAAGATGAGAGTCCGAGTGCGTTGATCGTGCGGGCAGACGCGGCGCTTTACCGGGCCAAGTCGGCCGGGCGAAATCGTGCGGTGGCGGCTTAGCTGTGTAACGACATAGGTTATGGTTGGTTACGGGTAGCACCTCGGCGGCAGGAAGCCGCATCCCGCCCATGACACGCTGTAAATACATCCGCGTACGCGCGACCGCGACTGGATTATTGCCTGGTGGTTGCTTGTAACGAGTAGTTCCCCGGCGGCAGGAAGCCGCATCCCGCCCATGACACGCTGTAAATACATCCGTGTACGCTCGCCGGCGGCGTCAATGCCGCCGGACGGTCATGGGCGGGACACGCCCTCCTGCCCCCTCGGCCCCACCCGTAATTTGAGTTTGGTGAGTTCGGTTTGTACTGAAATAAACTTCCGTAGAATCTAAACGCGCGGGAACATATTAGAAAGAAAATTTTGTTGCTTAGTTTGTGGCGTGCGAAAAATTGTTGTGTTGGTGAACTAAAGCCTTACAACACAAGAAACAAGATTCAAGATATTTGAAACCAACACAGGCGATTAAAACGCGAAAGCTCAATCGGTGAGGGCCGGCAGGGAGCGGTTTGCCTCCCGCGACCGTCCGGCGGCATGGACGCCGCCGGCGAGCGTACACGGATGTATTTACAGCGTGTCGCGGGAGGCAGATCGTTTCCTGCCCGGCGTTACACTGAATTGAATCCAAGCCATCAAAAGATGGCAAACGTTTCCTGCTAAATCAAATCATCCAACGCTTCCAGCAATGCATCGTTCTCTTCACTCGACCCTACCGATATACGCAGATACTCGCTCACCCTCGGCACATCGAAGTAACGCACCCACACCTTGCGTGCCAGCAACCCCTCATAAAGCTCGCGCGCCGCGCGCACAGCATGCTTTACCAAAACAAAATTGCTTGCCGATGCCGGGCCTGCAAAACCACGTTTCGCCAACTCGCGCTGCAAGCGCTCGCGCTCGGCAATAATGTGAAGACGCGTTTGCTGGAAATACTCTTCATCTTCGAAACTGGCGATTGCCAGTGCACTCGCCAGCGCATCGACGGGATAGGAATTGAAACTGTTCTTGACCCTGCGCAGCGCTTCAACAAGTTCCGGCGAACCGAGTGCATAGCCCAGGCGCAGACCTGCCAGGCTGCGCGATTTGGACAGCGTGCGCGTGATCAACAGGTTGTCAAAATCCTTCAGCAGTGCAATCGAAGATGCAACTTCGCCGACAGCGAAATCAACGTAGGCTTCGTCGACCAGCACCGCAGAGTCGCGCACCTTAGTGAGCAGTTCGCGCAACCTGTCCTGTTCTAACAGCAATCCCGTGGGTGCATTGGGATTAGCGAACACCACTCCTCCCGCAGCGCCCGCATAAGCATCAATGTCGATACGAAATTGATCATCCAATGCTATGGTTTTATAGCTGATATCAAACAGCTTGCAATAAACCGGGTAAAAACTGTAACTGAGGTCGGGCGTCAATAGTGGTGCGCCGCGCCTGAACAGCGCGTTAAAGGCATGCGCGAGCACTTCGTCGGAGCCATTGCCGACAAACACCTGGCTGGCGTCTACGCCGTGGTAGCCTGCGATAACCGCGAGCAGTTTATCGGATTCGGGCTGCGGATAACGACGCAAGCTATCAACGTCAAAGCTGCGCAATATTGCTTCGACGCGCGGCGATGGCGGATAGGGGTTTTCGTTAGTGTTGAGCTTGACGACATCGGTACCGCCGCCCTGTGCGCCGGGCACGTAGGGATCCAGCGATTTGACCAGGTCGCTCCACAGGCGGCTCACCAGTTTTCCCCCTTACCTGAATTTACTGTTACTTGCATGGCACTGAATCCGCTCAGCAGGCCGCATAAAAACCGCGCGGCCTCACGATTTCTTCGCAGCCGTCACACCGCTTATTGGCGCAGCAGCGCGCATTTCTGCCGAACGTGCGTGCGCGGTCAGTGATTCGCTGCGCGCCAGTACCGAGGCCATCGGCGCAAGCGTTGCCGCCGATGCCGCATCGCACTGGATTATCGAGCTGCGTTTTTGAAAATCGTAAACACCCAGCGGTGAGGCAAAGCGCGCAGTAGTCGACGTAGGCAACACGTGGTTGGGGCCGGCGCAGTAATCGCCCAGCGCTTCAGGCGTATGCCTGCCAAGGAAAATCGCACCAGCGTGGTGTATTTTTGGCAAGCATTCCGCGGCATTGTCGATCGATAACTCAAGATGTTCAGGCGCAATGCGATTGGCTACCGCAAAGGCCTGCTCGAGATCTGTGACCTGTATAAAGGCAGCGCGCGCTGCCAGCGAGGCGCGAATAATTTCACCGCGTTCCATGCCCGGAAGGAGTTTGTCGATGCTTTGCTGCACGCGCGTAAAAAAAGCCGCATCGGGACAAACCAGGATCGCCTGCGCCAGTTCATCGTGCTCTGCCTGCGAGAACATATCCATCGCAATCCAGTCCGGATCGGTTTTTCCATCGCAAATAATCAGGATTTCAGAAGGGCCGGCAACCATGTCGAGCCCGACGTCGCCAAACACCATTTTCTTTGCTGCCGCCACATAGCGATTACCCGGGCCGACAATCTTGTCGACCCGCGGGATGCTCTCGCTGCCATAGGCCAGCGCCGCAATCGCCTGCGCGCCACCCACAGCAAACACACGCCGCACGCCAGCCAGCGCCGCAGTGGCCAGCACAACCGGATTCAGCTCGCCGTTCGGTGCAGGTGTCACCATCACTATTTCCGCAACGCCGGCTACTGCCGCCGGGATCGCGTTCATCAAAACGCTGGAAGGATACGCTGCCTTACCGCCCGGCACGTAAATGCCCACACGCTGCAGCGGCGTGACCTGCTGGCCGAGCAGTACACCACTTGCATCGGTGTACTGCCAGGATTGCTGGCGTTGATGTTGGTGAAAATCGCGAATTCGCGACGCAGCACCCTGCAATGCATCGCGCAATCCGGGCTCAAGCGCATCCAGCGCGGCTTGCAGTTGCGCTGTTTCTGCGATCAATTGGCCGAAGGCTTTGGCAGGATGCGCATCGAAGCGTTGCGTATATTCGAGTAGCGCCGCGTCACCGCGCGTACGCACTGCACGAAGTATATCGCGCACCGATTGTTCGAACGCCTCATCAGCTACGCTGCTCCACGCTACCAGTTCGGCGAGCTGTTCATCAAAGCGCACGTCTGCCGCATTGAGCCTGGCTATGTCAACCGCGCTGGAAAATTTGTCTTTCATGCAACCTGCTTTGTTAAACCGGTTTATTGATCCTGCTACAGCGCTGCCGCTGCAATCGCGTCGACCAGTGGCATCAGGTCAGCGTGCTTGACCTTCAGCGACGCCTTGTTGGCGACCAGCCGCGAACTGATATTGGCAATACATTCACGCGCTTCAAGACCGTTGGCGACCAGGGTTTTGCCCGAATCGACGATATCGACAATTTCGTCGGCGAGCCCCATCACCGGCGCCAGTTCCATGCCACCATACAATTTTATTACGTCGGCCTGCACACCCTGGCTCGCATACCAGGCGCGCGCAGTGTCGGTATATTTGGTTGCAACGCGGCGGCGGCGCGATGACCCGCTCGGTGCGCCGGCAGGACCGGCAGTCATCAGGCGACAGCGCGCAATACCGAGATCGGCCAGTTCATAGAGACCCTCGCCCCCTTCCTCGAGCAGCATATCCTTGCCCACCACGCCAATATCAGCCGAGCCGTGACGCAGGTAAGTGATGACATCCGCACCGCGCAGCACCAGCAGGCGCACGCCGGGGCGCGTGGTATCAAAACAGAGCTTGCGCGAACTTTCGATGTCCTCGGCGGGCTCGATACCTGCAGCACGCAGTAGAGGAAGGGCCTCCTGCATGATGCGGCCCTTGGTCAGTGCAATGGTAATCAACTGGATTCTCCGGCGTCGGCAACGAATGCTGCCGGTTCACAGTGGCATGCGGAGCATATTAGCAACAGGCGGGCGCGCTATGCTAGGCCGGTATACGCCGGATGCGCGCGCCCAGCAGCTGCATTTTTTCCTCGATACACTCATAGCCGCGGTCAATGTGATAAATGCGATCGACCAGCGTTTCGCCTTCCGCGCACAAGCCCGCAATCACCAGGCTGGCTGATGCACGCAGGTCGGTGGCCATCACCGGCGCACCCTTGAGCGAAGCGCCGCCGCGCACGATGGCAGTGTTGCCATTGATCTGGATATCGGCGCCCATGCGGTTCATCTCGTGAGTCTGGATCAGGCGGTTTTCAAAAATCGTTTCCACCACGGTACCAACACCCTCGGCAACACAGTTCAGCGCGGTAAATTGCGCCTGCATGTCGGTGGGAAACGCCGGGTAAGGCGCCGTGTGAATATCGACCGCCCGCGGTTGCCTGCCCTGCATATCCAGCGAAATCCAGTCTTCACCCACTTCAATAACTGCGCCGGCTTCCTCGAGCTTGGCCAGCACTGCATCCAGCGTTGACGGATCGACGTCTTTCACCCGGATGCTGCCGCGCGTTGCGGCCGCAGCGACCAGAAAAGTACCTGCCTCGATGCGATCGGGCATCACTTCGTAGTCGGCATCACCCAGTGCTTCCACGCCATCGATGGTCAGCGTGTCACTACCGATACCTTCAACGCGAGCGCCCATAGCGACGAGGAAATTGGCCAGGTCGACAACTTCCGGCTCGCGCGCCGCGTTTTCGATGACCGTGCGGCCTTTTGCCAGGGTTGCCGCCATCAGGATATTTTCGGTACCTCCCACGGTGACCTTGTCCATAAAGATATGCGCGCCGCGCAGCCCTTCGGGCGCGGAGGCCTCGATATAACCGCCGTCTACTGCAATGCTTGCACCAAGCGCTTCGAGGCCGCGCAAGTGCAGATCAATAGGCCGGCTACCAATCGCACAGCCGCCAGGAAAGGAGACGCGCGCGCGACCGAAATGCGCAAGCAGCGGGCCTAACACCAGAATTGAGGCGCGCATGGTCTTGACCAACTCGTATGGCGCAGTGTATTCATCGATGTTTGCCGCGAAAACCTCGATGCCGAGCTTTTCATCAATCAGCAACTCGACGCCTAGGCAGTTGAGCAGGTCTATCATCGTGGTGATATCGTTCAGGTGCGGCAGGTTGCCCACACGCACGCGACCACTGCTGAGCAGGCTGGCCGCGAGAATTGGCAATGCCGAATTTTTGGAACCCGAAATACGTACTTCGCCGCGCAGGCTCGAGGGCCCGGTGATTAAAAGTTTTTCCATTTGCCTGGCCTGCCCGGAGGCGGTGAAAGGGAACGCTACAAAAAATTGATTGCTGCTTGCTAACTGCTGCGCGCGCGCCATTGAGCGGGCGTCAGCGCATCAATCGTTACCGCGTGGATTTCGCCCGAGCTGATGAAATCGCCGATCTGCCCGTAAACCAGTTGCTGGCGCTTGACCGCGCCCAGTGACTCGAAATCGTCGCTGACCACCAGCAAGGCGCAGCGGTTGCCATCAATGCTGACATCGAGGCGCTCAATGGCCAGGGCCTCGCGCAGCCGCTTTGCGATTGTGTCCTGCATCGTGGATGAAATACCTGTGCTCAGGACTCGGTGCCTGCTACCCAGTTGTCGATCACGCGGTCAATGTTGCCTTCGTAAACTTTGAAAGCGTTATCGAACTGGTTGCGATAAATCTTGCCGAGATTGGACGACTCGATAATCATATTGCGAATACGCCAGTCGCCTGCATCGGATTTGCGCAGCGAGTAGTAGATAACGTAGGGCTCCGGCCGATCGCCGTGGATCAACTGCTGGATCTGTGCCTTGCCGCTCGCGGCGTGCTGCGCGGCTTCCTGCGGTGGCGGCAACACTTCGATTTCTTCGCCTTCAAAAACCAGCAGGCCCTTGCCATAGGTACTGATCAAGGCGCCGCTAAATACATCGTTAAAGCGACGCACCTGGCTTTCGAGCTTGTCGCGCTCTTCGGTCGACAGGCTGTCGAGTCGCGAACTGCTCGCATATTTTCCCATCACCGCGCGTGAAAATGACTCGAAATCAACGTAGCGCTGCAGCAAGGTGCCCAGCTCACGATAGAATCGCGGCTCATCTTCTGCGACATAGCCCTGCGCTTGCTTGACCAGCTCGATCAGGTCGGTTGTGATATTCTCAACCAGCTGCTGGGCTTGCCTTAAATCTTCAACGCCCGCGGCTGCACCGGTATCGGCCAGCGCCAGGCTAGCGGTGTTTTCGCCGGCGGCGAGAGCGGCGCCACTGCAAAGCGATAGCGCGAGCAGCACCGCACCAAGGCGCAGCAGCAAGCCGTTCGTACGTTGGCGCAAGCGGCTGGCGGATTGCACCAGTGCTCTGGTAAACAGACTGTTAGTAAACGGAGCGCTGGCAAACACTCCGTTTGCGCTCAACGCGATAGTTCGACTCACTTGCATATTCGTTCTCACTCTGCCCCCGAAGTGGCTTGAATTTGTAGAAGTGGCTTGAATTTGTACCTGCCGGCTCACCACCGTTAACCGTGCACTGCAGGCCGACGCTGGCGATTGAGCCTGCTCGACGGCTAGGGTATAGTCGCGCGCCTCTGGCCTGGCCGCCGATGTGCAACGCTCGGCGCCAGGCCTCCTGTTGCCTAGCCGGAACAACGCTGCCTGGCCCGCAAGCGGAAGATACGATAGACAACATTGCGACAATTCGGTGCCGCAAAGGATGCAGCACCCGGCAGCTTTACATTGTGCATGAATTTGCGACCATTCAGCCCGGAGCAATTACCAAAAACCGTAAAAATAAGTACCAATTTTTCATCGCCTGCGCTGCATGTCACAATGCCATGCCAGCTGAAACTGTTTGACCCGGAGATTGAGCAAAGCGTGTCCACTCCTCGCAGCTATATTTGCGAACCCATTAGCGAAACCATTTGCACACCCGTTTGCAGGCCCATTCGCTGGCCCAGGAATGATGGCCTGACCACCTGCATGCGCAGTAATGGTAGTTGCCGGCACCGCGGCGCAGGCCTTGCGAACGCAGCAGGAACAGCGCAGGGCTGCCACGCATGAGCGCACCGCTGGCTGCATCGCTATTGTTTGTGATCGGGTTGATCGGCCTGGTCTGGAGTTCGCACTATTTTGTCGGCGGCAGCGCCTCGCTGGCAAGGCACCTGGGCATGTCACCCGGCCTGATCGGCCTCACCGTGGTGGCGTTCGGGACCTCGGCGCCGGAGATCCTCGTCTCTGGCAGCGCAGCGCTGGAAGGCGCACCCGACCTCGGCGTCGGCAACGCGATTGGCTCCAACATTGCCAATATCGGGCTGGTCCTGGCCGCTACGGCACTGGTTGCCAGGCTGCCGGTATCGCACTGGCTGATGCGCCTGGAAGTGCCGCTGCTGATTATCGCCACCGCGCTGGCCTGTGTCGTTCTGTTCGATTACAAGTTAACGCGCAACGAAGGGTGGCTGTTGTTTGGAGTCGCCGCCCTGTTGCCACTGGCCCTGCTGTACGACCTGCGGCGGAAAAAAATCGAACGTGCCGAAGATATTTATCCGGTCGACGAAGGTGAAATCCCCGACCTGCCGCTGATAAAAGCCTTTACCTGGCTCTGTGGCGGACTGATGATCCTGCTGCTCAGTGCCGACCTGCTGGTCGACGCGGCAACGTCGCTGGCACAGTTTTTCGGCGTCAGCCCGATGATAATCGGCCTGACCGTGGTCGCCGTGGGCACCAGCCTGCCGGAACTGGCTGCTTCTATCGCCAGCGCAGTAAAAGGCCACCATGAAATGGCTGTCGGCAACATCATCGGGTCGAATATCCTCAACATCCTGCTGGTAATGGCCATGCCCGCGCTGATTATGCCCAGCGAACTCGACGACCAGGTATTCACCCGCGATG
>JBATGO010000387.1:0-1665 GCA_049665845.1 Pseudomonadales bacterium
CCGGCGTGACCCATGCGCTTGCCTTTGGGCGCGGTAACGCCCGCAATATACGACACTACTGGCTTGCTGACGTTCGCCTTGATAAACGCAGCTGCCTCTTCTTCAGCGGTACCACCGATTTCGCCGATCATCACGATCGCTTCAGTGGCGGGATCCTTTTCAAAGAGTTCGAGCACATCGGTAAAATTGGTGCCTGGAATGGGGTCGCCGCCAATGCCTACACAGGTAGACTGGCCGAAACCTGCATCGGTGGTTTGCTTTACCGCTTCATAAGTGAGCGTTCCGGAACGCGAGACGATACCCACTTTACCGGGCTTGTGAATATGGCCGGGCATGATGCCGATCTTGCACTCGCCCGGCGTAATCACGCCCGGGCAGTTAGGCCCTACCAGCCGCACACCGAGTTCGTCACAACGCACCTTCACCTCGAGCATATCGAGCGTCGGTATACCTTCGGTAATTGCCACAATCAGTTTGATGCCGCTGTTGGCCGCTTCGAGAATCGAATCCTTGCAAAAAGCGGCGGGCACATAGATAACCGATGCATCGGCACCGGTTTCAGCAACAGCATCTGCAACCGTATTGAATACCGGCAAGTCGAGGTGCACACTGCCACCTTTACCCGGCGTTACCCCGCCGACCATCTTGGTGCCGTACTCGATGGCCTGCCCTGAGTGGAACGTACCCTGTCCACCGGTAAAACCCTGGCAGATAACCCTGGTGTTTTTGTCAATTAAAATAGACATCGAATCATTTCCCCGCTGCTGCCACGGCTTTTTGCGCAGCGTCCGTTAAACTTTCGGCGGCAATAATATCCAGCCCCGATTCTTTCAGTACCTGCTTACCCTGCTCGGCGTTGGTGCCTTCCAGACGCACCACCACCGGTACGTTTACACCAACCTCTTTTACGGCATCGACGATACCGTTGGCGATCATATCGCAGCGTACGATGCCGCCGAATATATTCACCAGCACGGCTTTGACATTTTCGTCAGACAAAATCAGCTTGAAGGCATGCGCGACACGCTCTTTGGTGGCGCCGCCACCAACGTCAAGAAAATTGGCTGGAAAACCGCCGTGCAATGCGACGATATCCATGGTGCCCATTGCGAGCCCGGCGCCGTTGACCATGCAACCGATGTTGCCATCCAGCGCGACGTAATTGAGTTCCCATTCCGCCGCCTCGGCTTCGCGCGCATCTTCCTGGCTGGGGTCCTCCATCGCCTGCAGGTCCTTGTGGCGAAACAGCGCATTGCCATCGATACCGATTTTCGCGTCGAGGCAATGCAAATCACCGTCCGCCTTGATGACCAGCGGGTTGATTTCAATCAGCGCCAAATCTTTTTCTTCAAACAGTTTGGCAAGACCCAGGAAAATTTTCGTGAACTGTTTTACCTGTGCGCCTTCAAGGCCCATGTTGAAAGCAAGTTGCCGGCCCTGGTAGGGCTGAGCGCCGGTAAGCGGGTCTATTTCTGCCTTGAGGATTTTTTCAGGCGTGTCGTGTGCAACCTTTTCGATTTCCACACCGCCTTCGGTAGACGCCATAAAAACAATGCGCCGCGTGGAGCGGTCAACCACCGCACCGAGATAAAGTTCGTCGGCGATATCGGTGCAGGTTTCCACGAGGATCTTGCTAACCGGCTGGCCACCGGCATCGGTCTGGTA
>JBATGO010000388.1:0-1549 GCA_049665845.1 Pseudomonadales bacterium
TACAAGGCGGCTATCAGGTTGTACGCGTCATAGCCCATCGCGTGCAGTCGGCCATGCTGGCGCTCCTCGGGCCAATACTTCGCGTAGCTGGCTGGCAGGAAGCGAATCCAGGGTTGTGGATCGATGAGCCATGGCGTATCCGCAAACATGATGCCATTCAGATCGCTGTTGGACCGGCCATCGAGGGAATTTACTGACGATGTTGAATAGGTCGGCAGGTCACCGGAATAGTGAAACTTGAGCTGCGACTTCAGCAACCGGGCAGGCCCGGCGGCCGCGGCCAGGAAGATGAACTCGGCATCCTGCCGTCGGCGTGGGTCAAATTGCAGATTGGCGCCAATATTGGCGCGCATTCTCTGGTAGCGCTGCACGCTGCCGCTTAAGCCCATCAGGGTTTCGATTTCCGCCGAGAAATCCTGCTTGTCGGGCGTGTAGCTCCTGTAATCAAGCAGCGTTCCGCCCAATCCTTCGAACTCCGTCGCGAAACTCTGCAAAACGCGTCGACCCCAGTCATTGTTCGGCACCAGCGCAACGGCCCGGGTATACCCGTCATCAAGCGCACGAATCGCGGCGGATGCGGCTTCGTCCTCAGGTGCCAGCGCGAACTGGTACAAGCCGGGAGGCGCGAGTGTATCGTCAGGCAGGTAATTCAGTGTCAATACCGGCACCGGCACGAGTATGTTATTCGCCAGCTCCGTTACGCTTTCTCTCAGTAAAGGTCCGACCACGAACTCAGCTCCATCGGCTACAGCGGCCCGGTAGGCCGCGCTCGCACCACCTTCAGAGTTCACGTCATAGATGCGCACGGATTGTCGATCGTCCAGCGCACTGGCGGTTGCAAAATAGGCACCGAGAAAGCCGTTCTGGATTGCCTGGCCAGCGGCCGCGGAGCGACCCGTTAGCGGCAGGAGCAGGGCTACCTGCCTTGGGTAGCTGAGTGACTCCTGATCAATGCTGCTGATATCCCCGACCACGATGAGGGCGGGGTGGCGCGGATAGGCATTCTGCCATCGGGCTACGCCGTTGTTCCAGCCGACGCCCTGTTGCCCGGTCGTTGCGGCCAGCGAACCCAGGGTGAGCCAGCCACGGGTTTCCACATCGCTGGCTCGTTGCGCGGCTTCGCGCAGAACGTCCGGGTTGCTGTACAGAAGCCCCTGCCAGAGTCGCTTTCGATTCTGTTCGATGTCGCGCGAGCTACTGAGCCAGGTTTCGCGCTGCATCATCAATTCGACCGCGCGTGCCGGATCCTGTTTCTGTATCCAGGCATCCGCGCGCAATGCTTCCACACGCAGGCGATCGCGCTGGCTAAGTGATTGGCGACTCATCGGCTCCAGCAGCGATAGCGCGCTATCCGGATCGCCGCGATACAAAGACACTGCCGCGCTGTTGGTGTTCCAGAGCACCAGCAGGGCGCCGGAGGCGGGCTTCCGAATACTGGACATGCCTTGCCGGGCGCGCGACACGTCGCCCGCGTCAAGCCATTGCTCTATCGCCAGCAAGGTCAATCGATCATGCTCGATTCCAGTCGCGGCGGTGGCAAGACCGATGT
>JBATGO010000389.1:0-28348 GCA_049665845.1 Pseudomonadales bacterium
CGAGTAGCGTGGTCAGGTTGGGGATTCGCGTTTTATATTGCATGCTGAGCCTGACGAGCAGGTCGTACGAAAAATGGTCGCCGCTTGCTGGCAGACTCGCCCCACGCGGACTCCAATCTGCACAAGCCCGTTCGCGTAGTGCTAGTAGCAAGTGAGTACGCATTGGGCACCACATAATTAGTCGCTACAGCAGGCTACCACCCGAGCTCGTCCATCAGGAACTCGACCGTTTTCTCGGCCATCAATTCGTGAGTCCGAGCCCCGGGGTGAAAATCGCAACCGAAGTCGACGAGTTGTTCGAGTTCGAGGTCTGCGCCGATGACCCTGGAGTCGCCGACCGTGGTACGCAGGGCGATGGCCGCGTCGATAGCAGTACGGGCGCGCTGCGTCTCCAGGGGGTTATCGAGCTGAGGCCAGACGCACGCGATGAGCGCATCGGGATGGCGAGCGCGAATCTGCTCCAGAAAGGACGCGTACTCAACCACGAACTCAGTCGGAAGCGCGCCGCCGATGAAGTCGTTGGCGCCTAGCGACACGATGACCGCGTCGACCGGTCGGATGATCCCGGTGCTGCCGGCCTCGGACGCTATCACGCGTTCATAGAGCGTCGGCATCTGTTCATTGCGGTTCCCGGTGGAGTCGCGAACGATGCCCTTGCCCCCGGCAGCGACGGTGCTCAGTTCGGCGCCGACCGCCCGGGCCGCGATCGCGCCCCATGTCACGTAGTGGTTCTCGGTCTCGGCACTGAAAGAGCAGTTTGCGTTAGGGCCATCGACGCCGTGGCCCGTGCTCCACGAGTCGCCCACGACCTCCACGTAACGGGTCGGCGCGGGCACCGGGAGCGGCTGCCCATCGACTTCCACCGCGCTGACCACGCTTGGCTCGAATGCGACCGATGTGCGTCGGTAGACCTCAATGGTGTGCTCGCCGTTTGCAAGGTTCGAGGCGAGTTCGTAGGTCGCGTCGCTCAGGGACACTGCGAGTCGGGGTTGGACCTCCCCGTCGACGACCACCGTGAAGTAGCGCCCGCCGCGCATGGTGGCGCGGGCACCGGTCCCGCGGAACCGAAGCACGAAGCCGCCCCCGGACCAGGAAAAGCGAACAGCGCCTGGGTCGGTGTCGTCGAAGCGTCCCACGTAGCGCACGTTCGCTCCGGCGGGCGTTGCTGGAATAATTGTCGTGAACTCCACCTGGACCTGCTCGGGCAGGGCATTGCCGGCAAGGTCCGTCAGATTCCTTCCCACGGTCACCACGTAATCGGTGGCGATTTCAAGTTCGAGATCCGGCGTGATGGTAAGGGTGCTCCCCTCAAGGCTTGCGCTGCTGCCCACCACCGGTCCACTCGACCGAGCGAGCGAATACGCGGTCTCTGCGAGGCTGGCGGGATCCATCGCTTCGGAGAAGACCACCACGACCGGGGACGAGGTGGGAATGTCCGATGCACCGCCGGTCGGGTTGATGGTGAGCACGGTGGGTGGTGTGGTGTCGGCCGGAGGCAGCGTGGTGTCGGCGCTGGGCGACATCGAGGATTCGCTCCCGCACCCGAACAAAGCTGCCGCAGCAACGACGAACATGAATGTCAATTGTGTATAGCGAAGGAGCATGGATTAAACCTGCAGAAATTGCCGAGAGCGATAACTCGTGCTGCGAGCGGTATTGATTGGTTCACAGGCCAGCAGTCGCAGTGCATTGGCTGTGTTAACTACCAATCCAGGTTATCAACAACCGGATTTTCAATAAGCGCCAACTAATAAAAAATTGCGATATTTTGTCGCGCCGTAACGACCAGTTCGCCGCTGCTGTTCCAGATTCGCATATCCTGGCTGGAGTAGCCGTCGCGCGCGTGCTCGGCAACACTTTCAAACAACCACCAGCGATCTTCTGTTACCGGGCTTTCGCTGAGGAAGTTCAGTGACCAGTTCATCGAGCTGATCGGTGCGAACGTCCTGAACATGGGCAGCACGGCAGGCGGAGGCATATCGGCTACACCGATCAGGGCGACAAGGTCGGTTGCGGCCGCGTCGCGATGACGGATCCACAGCATCACTGCATTCCTGTCTGAACTGCTAACCGGATGGTCGCCTTCGACAAGAAGCGATTCAAACTGCGCGGCAAAAACCGGCTGTTTTTTCGGGTCGTGAAAGGAAGGGCAATCGACGCGTTTGCGTGGTAAAGGTTTTACGCCAAAATCTGCCGCCAGCCTGGATTCGCGCGCCTCGCCAAAACAGAACACCGCATGCGTGGCCAGGCCTTTTTCGCCATGCAGTTCGACCTCGAGAAAACTTACCGATTTGCCACGGCGCAATATCCGGGATTTTGCCACCACGTCGCCGCTCGCCGGCCCCACAAAATTGATTTGTGCGCTGCGCAGCGGGGGTAAACCAGCATGCAACAGCGTACCAGCGTGCAGGCACAAGGCAGCACTCATGCCCCCATAGGTAGTGCGGCCCTGCAGCCAGTTATCGCTGATAAAGTAAGCGATGTTTTCACCACCGGGTTTGGCGTTGGCAAGGATTTCGGTAAAGCTGTGCGAGAGCATGGATTAAATCCGAGTGAAAATCATCCGGCAATTTAACATAAGCTGGGCTAATTGTTTTTCCAGCCGGGGGGCTTGGAAATATCGCGCTCGGCGAAAGGCGCTTTGATCTGCCCCAGGTAGGTTTTGGGGTACTCCGCGCTGAGCAAGCCTATATCGCCAACCTCCCTGTTTCGAGGCCAATAAAAAGTGCCGAACAGGATATCCCAGATGATCAGGTTGTTACCGAAATTGCGGTCGGATTCATCGGGAAGTTTTGAGTGATGCCAGCGATGTAATTCCGTCATCGAAAAGATGTAGTTTAACCAACCCAGGCGCAGGTGAATGTTTGAATGCTGGAACAGGCCATGAATGCTGTTGAAGGTTAAGTAAAGCGTAATCGTTTCGATGTTGGTGCCGAGCAGAATAAACGGGACGACCTCCGGTAACTGGAACAGTATCTTTTCAACCGGATGAAAACGCGCTGCGTTCAGCAGGTATAACCTGTTGGGACTGTGGTGTACCGCATGTAGTCGCCATAGCCATGGCACTTTGTGTGCCGCGTAGTGAATCCAGTAGCGACCGAATTCCGCGATCAGCAGCATCAGGAATAACTGCGCCAGCAATGGCCAATCGCCTGGCCAGAGTGCTGCACCGAAGCGTGCACTCAGCCAGCCGCTAATGCCAACCAGCAGCGCAACGAGCACAGGTTTTTCCAGCGTAACGATAATACCGTTGTCAACAATGATGTGGATGATGTCGGTAAGGATATCGCTGTCGCTGTTGTTCCATGCGGGACGATAGGGCAGCAGACGCTCGAGGATCGCGATCCAGACGAAGCCAAAGACAAGTACCGATAATCCTGCGGCAAGCGCGTGGGGGAGTTCGAAGATTGCGAAACCGGCCCAGGTGGTGATTAGCGCGGTGCCGATAGTGAGCGGGAATACGATGATGCTGGCCAGCTTAATCATGCGGACATTTTACGTAAATTTGATTGATAGCACGCTATCGGTTCTGGGTCGAGGTAGGGTTGTAACCCGGGTTCTGGGCATAATTGTGTTACCCATGTCTCCGGAAAAGGTGTTACCTATGTGCCCGGTATAAAATGGAACCTGTATGTCCGTAGCCGAAGATGAGAGCGTCACAGGGGCGGGATCCGGACGGCGTGGCCAACGAAGCCACTTAAACAGATGAGATTAACTACCTTCGCCCATGAAACCGCCGGGTTACTTCGGGTGGACAAGTAGTTTTTCAGTAAAAATAGAGCTTAAACGCACTATACCCGCCTGCGCTACTTGCTTAGAATTCCGCGTTTTACCCACTCCATCCCTCGATCTTGGCGGCTTCATTATGGTCATTTCCCCGTCCATCAGGGCGTTCATCGATTCCTATGCCGGTCCGACACCGCATCTGGTGGTGTCGACAGATGTCGTAGAGGAAAAATATCTCGCGCTGGTCCAAGCCATGCCGGATGCCCGGCACCATTATGCGATCAAGGCCAATCCAGACAATGCGATCCTGAAACGGCTCGTGGGGCTGGGCTGCTCCTTTGAATGTGCGAGCATTCCCGAGATCGACATGTGCATCGAGGCCGGCGCTTTGGCCGAGAATATTCTCTACGGCAATCCGCTGAAAAAGGCGAGCGAGATCAAGGCAGCCGTTGAACGGGGCGTAGAACAGTTCGTGTTTGACGCAGAACTGGAACTCCTGAAGCTGGTGGAGCATGCGCCGGGCGCGAAAGTGATCTGCCGGATCACCACCGATGGCAAGGGGGCGGTCTCGCCTTTGTCGATCAAATTCGGCTGCCCTTCAGACCGTGCCATTGGCTGGCTGAAGCAGGCCCAGTCCCATGGACTGGTTCCTTATGGCGTTTCCTTTCACGTGGGCTCCCAGCAACTGGCACCAACCTCATGGCGCGCGCCCATTGCTGATGCTGCGGAAGTCTTCAAGGCCGTTGCAGCCGTCGGGATCGATACGATGACCGTGCTTGATATTGGCGGCGGATTCCCGGTCAGCTATCGCGAAGCAGTCCTCAGCATTGCCGATTTCGGGCGGGCCATCAATGACTTCATCGAGACGTCATTTGGCTCCATGCAGCCGCTGGTTTATACCGAGCCGGGGCGTTACATGGCGGGTGATGCCGGCGTGGTCATTGCTGAAGTGGTGCTCATCGCGCCAAGCTATTCCAATCCGGATGTCCGTTGGGTCTACCTTGATATCGGGCGCTATGGCGGGCTGGTGGAATCCCAGATCGATTATCCGATCCTTTGCGAACGAGATGGGGAATCCGGCCCAGTAATCCTCGCAGGGCAGACCTGCGATTCCAATGATGTGATCTATCCGGAAGGCTTTCGCTATCACCTGCCTTTGTCGCTCGAATGCGGCGATCGGGTGCTGCTGGCCAATACCGGCGTCTACACCACAACCTATTCAACAACGCTGAACGGGTTTCCGACGCTCTCTTCGGAGTGCATCTCGGAAAAATCACCGCAAAAGGTCAGTGTTTATCCCGAGGAGTTCATCAAGGCCCATCTCTCCAGGGAGGCCAACCGCGCGCTGCTGCCGACAGACTATGAGATCGTCAAGAACGAGACCGAGGAATTCGGTGTAGGGATATTCGCCTGCCGGGCATTTTCCCGCGGTGAAGTCATTGCAGCCTTTATCGGTGAGCCGGTGACGGAGGTGGTGCAGCACAGCTTGCAACGTTCACCGGGCGACCAGCTACTCGATCCTTTTTTCAGCGGTTACCTGCTGCACAGCTGCGATCCCAACGCAGTGCTCGATATGCATGAGCAGAAGCTCTATTGCCTGCGCGACATCGCTCTGGGCGAGCCGTTGCTGATCGATTATGCGGTGACCGAAGACCACCTCTTTGCCCAGTTCGAATGCCGTTGCGGCGCACCGAATTGCCGGTCCTGGATCACCGGTCGCCATCAGGCGGTGAACGAAGAGGGCCGGTTGTTTCTGGAAGAGTGTCAGCGGACTTATCTGGCCACGCTGTCTTTGGAAGATGACCCGGAATTTCAGGAATTCATGGAATCAGAGTCGTTCGCCGACCCGGAGCCGGTTGCCGAGGAGGCTGATCTGGTGCAGCGCAGCGCTGTGTGATAGCTGTCCGGGGTCGGGCGGCTCGACGGTCGCTCGCGTCTTCGCGATGCGGGAGAGATATTCTTTTCGGGACATAGGTAACACGTATACCGCAGACATAGGTGACACAATCTGGCATTTGGGGAGGGTTCCCGGATACCCTGGAACCCGGATGCACTGGAAACAGTGGCATGCTATGGACGAACGGCTTCGATTCGTTGCCGGGCTCCTGGATGGGGAGAAGATGTCTGGGTTGTGGCCGTCCAAAAAATCGCTGGGGCAATTTTTTGTCGAACCCGGGGAGTTACTCAGCCAACCAAACACACGAATAACAAACAGCCCCACCGATGGCGGGGCTTTTTGTTATTGGCGCGCTCGGCAGGATTCGAACCTGCGACCCCCTGGTTCGTAGCCAGGTACTCTATCCAACTGAGCTACGAGCGCGTAATCAATCACCTGCTGGTTCGCATCAGGGCGAAAGGCCGCGTACTATAGTGCCCGATATTACACAGGTCAACAGCGCTTTTGCGGCAAAAAATGCTTCAACAGACAGTCAATCTCAGGGCGCGATCGAGGGGTTTTCACCTGGTAACCGACGAGCTGGTGGCCGCGGTACCGGCGCTGGCAACGGTAAAGCAGGGTGTGGTGCATTTTTTCATCCAGCACAGCTCTGCCTCGCTGACGATTAACGAAAACGCTGACCCGGATGTGCGCGGTGATATGGAGCGGCATTTCCTGCAAGCCGTACCCGAAAACGCACCGTACTATGCCCATACGCTGGAAGGAGCGGACGACATGCCGGCGCATATCAAAGCGTCTTTGCTTGGCTCTTCGGTCAGTGTGCCGCTGCGCGATGGACAACTGCTGCTGGGTACCTGGCAGGGCATCTGGTTGGGTGAGCATCGCGAGCACGGCGGTGCTCGCTCGGTGGTTGTGACAGTGCTTTGAATATCCTGTTCGAAGCGCCATAAAAAGGGTCTTGCCGGCGGCAGGGCAGATGGTTAAAGTGATTTCTGAATTTTTTGTTCAAAATCAATAAAAACATATAGTTAGCGTTTTTTTTTAAAATTTTATTTAGTTCTTGCCCGGGCTTGAAATTTTGCTTTGGAGCCCCCATCTTGCCACAGCGCAAGCGTTTACCCGTCTTATCCAAGCCTTCACGAAAATACCTGACAAGCAAGGGGACAGAAAACTGATGAGCACCGCCCAACAAGCTGGCAATAACAGCAGCAGCGACGAATTACACCGCGAGACGTTTGGCTTCCAGGCCGAAGCCAAGCAGTTGTTGCACCTGATGATTCATTCCCTGTACTCCAACAAGGAGATTTTCCTGCGTGAGTTGATCTCGAACGCGTCCGATGCAGCGGACAAGCTGCGCTTCGAAGCACTGCAAAACGACAGCCTTTACGAAGGCGACAGCGAATTGTCGGTCACCATTGAATTTGACAAGGGCAACAACACGATTTCGATCAGCGACAATGGCGTTGGCATGTCGCGCGAAGAGGTGATGAGCAATCTCGGCACCATCGCGCGTTCAGGTACCGCGGAATTCCTGCAAAAAATGACCGGCGACCAGAAAAAGGATTCCCATCTGATCGGGCAATTTGGCGTGGGTTTTTATTCGGCGTTTATCGTGGCCGACAAAGTCGACGTGTTCACGCGGCGCGCCGGTGCGCCAGCCTCTGAAGGCGTGCACTGGTCGTCAACCGGCGACGCAGACTATTCCATTGCCGACATTGAAAAAGCCGGGCGCGGCACGACTATCACCTTGCATTTGCGCGACGACGAAAATGAATTTGCCGACCACTGGCGCCTGCGTAATATTGTCAAGAAGTATTCAGACCATATCGCCATACCGGTGAAAATGCTCAAGCCGGAAGCACCCGCGGCTGAAGACGACGACAAGAAAAGCGACAAGAAAGCAAAGGCGGCACAACCTGAATTCGAAGCGATCAATGACGCCACCGCGCTGTGGACGCGACCGCGCAGCGAAGTAACAGCGGACGAGTACAAGGAGTGTTACAAGTCCCTTTCTCACGACTTCCAGGATCCGCTGACATGGAGCCACAACAAGGTCGAAGGCAAACTCGAGTACACCAGCCTGTTATACATTCCTGCGCGTGCACCGTTTGACCTGTGGAATCGCGATGCTGCGCGCGGGCTCAAACTCTATGTGCAGCGTACGTTCATAATGGATGATGCCGAACAGTTCCTGCCGCTCTATCTGCGCTTTATCAAGGGCGTGGTCGACTCCAACGACCTGCCATTAAATGTTTCGCGCGAAATCCTGCAGCAGGACAGCACGACCGAAAGCATGCGTAGTGCGCTGACCAAGCGTGTGCTCGACATGCTGGAAAAAATAGCGAAAAAGGAGACGGAAAAATACGGCGAGTTCTGGAAGGAGTTCGGCAATGTGCTGAAAGAGGGGCCTGGCGAGGATCATGCCAACCGTGAGAAGGTCGCGAAGCTTTTGCGCTTTTCGACAACGCACGACGACAAGGTTACGCAAATGCATTCGCTGCAAGACTATGTTGCGCGTATGAAAGACGGGCAGGACAAGATCTACTACGTGGCGGCTGAAAACTTTGCCACAGCCAAGAACAGCCCTTACCTCGAAGTTTTCCGCAAGAAGGGTATCGAAGTGCTGTTGCTGCACGATCGCATTGACGACTGGCTGATGAGCCACCTGATGGAGTTCGACGGCAAGCATTTGCAGGATGTCGCCAAGGGCGAGTTGGATCTTGGCAGTCTCGACAGCGAAGAAGACAAGAAACAGCAGGAACAGCTCTCGGAGCAGAGCAAAGACCTGCTGGAGCGCGCCAAAAAGGCATTGGGTGAATTGGTCGAGGAAGTCCGCGTAACCAACCGCCTGACCGATTCGCCTGCCTGCCTGGTGGTAGGTGCCTATGATATGGGCGCGCAAATGCGTCGCATCATGGAAGCGGCCGGACAGCCTTTGCCTGAAACCAAACCGATCCTGGAGCTCAATCCTGAACACCCGCTGGTGCAGCGCCTTGACCAGGAAGCCGATGAAGACCGATTCAGCGATTTAACCCATGTATTGTTCGACCAGGCGGCGCTTGCTGCTGGCGATACGCTCGACGACCCGGCAAACTTTGTGACCAGGCTCAACAAGCTGTTGCTGGAGCTGAGCAATTAAACATTGCGCTTGAGCGTTCCATGGTTGTGCATGTGTATTAGCGGCCCGACTACATGAATGGCTGCTATGCACGGCGGCGCGACGGGCTATATGAGTGGCTGCAGGCGTGAACACAGCGCTGAAGAAAATTGTTGTGATGCGTCATGGGCACGCCGCGCCACATTCGGGCAGCGATGCCGAGCGTGAACTCACCGCAGCAGGACGTGCGGCCTGTCGCAACGTTGCAGAAAAAATTGCGACATTTTTCGACGAGTCTATCGGGCCGGGCTCGCAGAACAATATCAAGGCGATCTACCACAGCCCCTTCCTCCGAACGACCCAGAGCGCGCAGGAGTTATGCACGGCGCTACCGGGTAAGGGCCCGGAGCCAGTCCTG
Organism: Pseudomonadales bacterium; assembly: GCA_049665845.1. Lineage (GTDB taxonomy): Bacteria > Pseudomonadota > Gammaproteobacteria > Pseudomonadales > UBA7434 > UBA7434. The sequence continues at coordinate 9,139 of JBATGO010000389.1, forward strand.
GTACCCGCCAATGCGTTGCTGGGTGATCGTTCGCCCCAACAGCTGCTCGCCTGGCTGGAAACAGAAGCGATAGAGCGAGCTGTACTACTCAGTCACCAGCCATTGGTGTCCCAATTGGTCGCGTGGCTGGTCGATGCTGATAGCAGCGCACTTGCAGGGCGCAATTACCCCATGGCACCAGCTGCCATCGCCTGCCTCGAGTTCGAGTACGCAGCGCCCGGTGCATTCGGCTTGCATAGCCTCGTTTAATTACGCGCTGCGGGCACTGCCTTTTCGCCGTAAAATTATCGCTTTACGCCACATCATCCTGTCAGGGAGTAGTGCTTGCCAAAGATCACGCCCGAGTCTCAGCATTTCACCGTCAATGGTATGACCTATGCAGTGCAGCGCTGGCGCAATGGTGATGAACGCCTGCGCCCGTTGCGGCAGGTGCTTTGCCTGCACGGCTGGCTGGATAACAGCGAAAGTTTCGCAAGGCTCGCGCCACTGCTTGAAAATTGCGACGTAGTGGCACTGGATATGGCAGGACACGGCGAAACCAGTCATCGCGCAGCACATGCGCGCTACGATATCTATGATGATCTCGAGGATATCAATGACATCGCCGACGAACTCGGCTGGGAGCAATTTAACCTGCTAGGCCACTCGCGCGGTGCAGGTATCGCCATGCTGTATTGCACGGTAATGCCCGAACGGGTAAAAACGCTGGTTTCGCTCGACGGCATTACGCCGCCTGCTATGAAGGAACGAAACTTTATCGAGCAGCTGCGCGCGCATATCGACGAACGCGCGGCAGTGCGCGGTAAATTACCGCAGCCCTATGCCTCCATTTAGCAAGCACTTGAGAAGCGCTTGCGCACGACAATCCTTTCCGTGGAAGACGGGCGCGATATGATCTTGCACGACCTTTTCAAAACGGATGAAGGCTATGTCTGGCGTCATGATCGGCGCCTGCACACTGCATCAGCCATGCGCATGACAACGGCGCATATCGAAACCATGCTGCAAGCACTGCGCACGCCAACACTGGTAGTTGGCGCCGAAGAGGGCATGTTGGCGAACCGCGATCTGCCAGAGGCGGTGAAGAACAATCCATGCATCGAGGTGCTCAGGCATCCTGGCAGCCATCATATGCACGTCGCACGCGAGCATGCAGCAAGCATTGCTGCAATACTTAACGAGTGGTGGACGAAACGCTGACCCAACCGGGCGTTAAACCAGTGCCTTATAATCGCGTTTTCAAGCCGCGGCGAGCTTGCCCATGAGCAACAGTCGAAAAGCAAGGCGGCGTTTATTGCGTACGGTGCTGCTGGGAGCAACGGCGATAGTGGCTATTTGCTATGCGCTGTTCGCCTGGTTCGGTCGCAGTGCCTATGAAGTAAGCCTGCTACTTGCTGCTGGCACGATAACGGTCGCAGTGCTGGCCCTGTTAGGCGCATTCTCCGGCTACCTGATGTACCGTTTCCGGGCGCGGCCCAAACGGAAAAACGATTCGGTTAGTAAACCGTAGCTAGTATACAGCGCTGCGCTGAACCCGGTCTGCACTTTGCAGTCATAGTTTCTCCGGCAATGTGAATTCATGCAGTTCGAGCCAGCAGACCCGCAAAAATAGACAGGGCAGAATAAAATGCAGGATATTAAGGCAGGGCATGAGAAACCCGCATCTGGCCAGCGCTGGCTCAGGGTGCCGGTCTCAGCGCTATCGACTGATGCCCTGCAGGGTTTGCTTGAAGAGTTTGCGAGTCGGGATGGTACCGATTATGGCCAGCAGGAAATCACACTTGAGCAAAAAGTTTTGCAAATTCGTCGCGCGCTGGAGCGAGGCGATTGTGCAATCGTGTTCGACGAAAATTCGGAAAGCTGCCAGATCGTCACGCGCGAGCTGCTGCCAGATGATGCGTGATTGTTCAGGGTTCAATCCTGGCGGCTTCAATCAACGCAGGTATGCTTTACGTTGAATCCGTTGGAAGCGAAAAGCACCGCAATACGCGGCAGAACTGTTTTGTTAGCAATCGCCGCAGGGGCACTGGCCGGGGCGATGCTGGGCGCGGCCGCGGCCTATCTATATGCGAGCAGTGCCGGTGCAGAACGGATCGGCAATACCCGGCTCGCTGCAGAACTGGCCGCTGATATCGCGGCTCTGCGCGGGGAAGTAGCTGCATTGCGCGCCCGCACTGCGCATTTAAAGCCCGGCGTTGCGGCCTACAAAGAACCCGCGGATAGTACAGCTAATGTTGCTTCGTTCGACAGCGACGAAACAGTACTTGATGACGCCACGCTTGCCGGCATCGCCGAGCTTTCGGCAGCGCCGCGGCGGGCAACGCCTATACGTTTTGCAGAGCCCGATTACGACAAGGCAATGGCACGGTTGATGGCCGCCGGTTTTACCGCCTACGACGCCGAGCGAATTTTTGCATTGGAGGCAGAGGCCCAGATGCGATTTGTCGAAACCATGAGTAACCCGGCATTACGTGGCAGGGATTCCGCCAATGACATCATGGCGGAACTGAGCAAATCACTGCAGGAACATCTTGGCGACTATGGTTACGAAAATTACCTGCGTGCCAGGCAGCTGCCAACCGATGTTGAAATTCTCAGGATCGAAGAGGACTCGATTGCTGCCAGTGCCGGCCTTCGCGAGGGCGACAGGGTGCTCAGCTATGCGGGCAAGCGTGTTTTCAATATTCAGGATTTGCAAAGACTGGTGGATTCGGGCGCCACTGGCGCTGACATCAGCATTGAAGTGCTGCGCAACGGTGAACCTGAAAGGCTGAGCCTGCCAAGTGGCAAGATGGGCATTCGCGCACGGTCATTGTCGCCACAGGCCGTGTTCGACTTGCAGCCGGTCCGGCAGGCTGACAAATAAAATGCTTATCTGGAGCGGATACAACCTTGTTTGGCTATGACTGATATAAAACTGCTGGAAAACGATCGCCACGGTGCGAGCTTGCTGCTCGATGCCGAGGGGCTCCGCTGTCCCGAGCCGGTGATGATGTTGCACAAACAGGTGCGCGCGGCGCGCGCCGGCGAAGTCATCAAGGTTGTGGCAACCGATGCTTCTACTGAAAGGGATATTCCGCGATTTTGCGAATTTCTGCGCCACCCCCTGCTTGAAAGCGAGCGCGAAGGGGATTACTACAGCTACTGGATCAGGGTGCGTGACGCGCGCTAGCCGCGCATCACCATATCAGTTACCGAATAATTGTTCGATGGCCTGCATGGTCTCGGGGTTTTGCAGGCGAATTTGTTCGGCGATGTCGCGCTGGAAAAAACACTTGAAATGCGAGTCTTCTTCGGCGCAAAAGAGGCAATTATCGCCGGGCAGCACTGGCAGTTTTTCGATGCTGGAGTCATCAGCCAGCATGCCGTGCAGTCGGCCGCAATCATCCAGCGTCCAGCTGATAACCGATGTCAGCACCAGCTGGTCGCTTTGTTCGTTCAGTAATAGTGCGTGCGTGCCGATCGGATCCGGGATTTCCTGTACGATTTGCCAGTCATCGCTCTCCGCGTAGGCAATAGGGCTACCGCTGGAGACCACAGTACGCAGCAGGGTTCCGTTGAATCGCGCAGCAATACCGAGCTGTGCAGTAATTTCAGCTGGTGGATCGAAAAAGAATTCTTCCGCGTACGCGCAGTAGTAACCTTCCCAGCTAATAGAGTACTTTTGTTCTATTTCAAGACAGGGTAATACTTCGTCCAGCCAGGGCACCATGCCGGAAACCGTACCATCTTCGAGCAGCGCCCAGCAGAGGATCGGTACGGCGACCAGCCGCTCGGGCTGGTCGAGCGTGGCGTACAGCATGCGAGCGCCGTTGGTCTCGGCACAAACGCGTACAATTCTTGTTGCCTCTTCAGAATCTACCGGCGCACCGGTAAACAGGTTGATGACATTGCCTGGGCTGGCGTCGTTATTGAATTTGCGATTGGTTTTGTTATCGCTATCGCTGCCGTTATCAGTATTGCTACCCGCGGTGGCCTCGATAGTCTCGCCTGTACCTGGCCAGGGTAATCGCACGACGTTATCGTAGCCCGGCGTTCCATACAGATCGGCCGTTTGACTGGCTTTACCCTGCATCGGCGCATCGTGTAGCTGTGCCTGATCGTCCGGGGGTAGGTAATCTGACGGCATGGGCATGACTCCCGTTATCGTCGCACGCCGTTTTGCGGCGGGCGCTATTGATTCGCTGTCGTATGGCCAGACACCGGCGTTATCGATCGAAACAAGCCATTTAACGATAGTGCACTTGTAGCATCGCGACCCGCCGGAGCCGCCTATTCGTCCCTTATAATCCAGTATAGTCGTCCAGCCACAGCGATTGAGACGCTGTACTCAAAACTGAAAACCCGACACAAGTGTTTGATTACAAAGAAAACATGCTATTGCAGCTTGCGTCACCCGGCGCTCTGCCGGCAGATCCGGCCGGGGCAGGCGTGCGTGCGCTGCCGGTGGCAGTGCAGGCCAATGCGCGCGACCTGGAATTGATTTTCGACACAATTTTCAAGGTGGAATTCAACACTTGCCTGCGCGGAGGCGAGGAAGAGCCCGTGTACTTGCCGCCCGTTGGCGGGCAACCCGCGCGCATCTATTATCGTCACGATTTTTTTTCCAGTGCCCTGCATGAAGTCGCACACTGGTGTATTGCCGGCGAGCAACGCCGCCGCAAAACCGATTATGGCTATTGGTATACGCCCGATGGTCGCGATGCTGGCGCGCAACAGCGCTTTGAAATTGTGGAACGTAAACCGCAGGCGCTGGAGTGGATTTTTTCGCTTGCCTGCGGCATCCGGTTTGGAGTGAGTCTTGACAATCTCGGCCAGCGTCTCGACATAAACCGGGAGCAATGCTTTAAACAATCGGTGTTGTGCCAGGCTATCGATTTTTGTATCGAAGGCCTGCCGCCGCGTGCCGCGAAATTCCTGCGTGGTTTGAATGCTTTCTACCAGCCAGGCTTGGCGCTTGAGCCTGGCGAGCAGATACTGCGCGCTTTACGCTCCTGGCAGACAAAGCAGTGCAAGCCGGCAAAGCCGCTGTGATTCGCGTCGTCGCCGATCGAGCGATTCCCCATGTGGAAGACCTCTGCTCACCCTGGTGCCGGATAAAGTCGCTCGCTGCGACAGACATCACGCACGACGCGCTTACTGGTGCCGACGCGCTGCTGGTGCGCACGGTCACCGATGTAAATATAGAATTGCTGGCGAATACGCGCGTGCAGTTCGTGGGAAGTGCAACAGCGGGGAGTGATCATATAGATTTACAGGGCCTGCGGGAGGCAGGCGTAAGTGTCGCCTGTGCGCCAGGATGCAATGCCAACGCGGTAGTAGATTATGTCCTGGCAGCGATCTTCATGCACATCGATGCCGCTGTATTGGCGGAAAAAACAGTGGGTATTTTCGGTTATGGCAATGTTGGGCGGCGCCTTGTTGCAGTACTTGATCTGCTGGGCATCAAGACTCGTGTTTACGATCCATTGCTTGCGCTCGATGAAATGTCGCTGCCGGCGTGCGCCGAGGTCGCGCATGGGGCAGAACAGGTATTGTCGGCAGATGTTGTTAGCCTGCACGTACCGCTTACCCACAGTGGAGCGCACGCGACCCGTCACCTGCTGGGCGCAGGGGAGCTCGGGCAATTGCAGCCCGGCGGCCTGCTCATCAATACCAGTCGTGGTGGGGTGGTTGATAACCGCGCGCTGCTTGCATACCTACAGCGTGGCGGTAGGGCTCGCATCGTGCTCGACGTATGGGAAGGGGAGCCTGCGCCATTGCCCGCGTTGGTTGCGCGCGTTGCACTGGCGACACCGCATATCGCAGGTTACAGCGTTGCGGCAAAAATTCGCGCGACGCATACGGTGGTAGCTGCCATGCGCGCATTCTTTGCGCATGCGGATCAATCCATGCGCCGACACAGTTTGCCTGAACCGTCGACCCTGCGCGAAAGCGTACGTGCACTTGGCGGCAAGCCGGGTATAACGCAATTTTCGCAACAAGTGCAGACGCTGTGTCAGCTTGACACTCTTTCGGCCGACTTTAAACAGCTGATCGCCGACGCTGGAAATAATTTGGCGGAACATTTTACACAGCTGCGCGCCGACTACCGGTTGCGCGACGAACATAATTACAGCGCACTGATGCCCGCCCGTACCCTAGCGAACAGTTTTCTCACTGATGGTAATTAAAATGACCGGCGGAGAAGGAATTGGCGAAGAAGGAATTGACGACATTGGACGGTGCAAAGAAGCAATGCGCAACGAAAACCTGCGTAATGAAGACCTGCGCTGGATGCGCGAGGCGATGACGCTGGCCCGCGACGCGGCAGCTGCCGGAGAGGTGCCGGTTGGTGCGTTGCTGGTAGTCGACGGCGACTGCATCGCGCGGGCCGGTAATGCGCCAATTACTGCTTGCGACCCCAGTGCGCACGCAGAAATCCAGGTACTTCGCCAGGCTGCCGCAGTATTGGATAACTATCGTCTGCCGGGCGCCACGCTCTACGTAACGATTGAGCCCTGCACGATGTGTTTTGGCGCGATGCAGCATGCGCGCATCGCACGTCTCGTGTACGGTGCGCGGGAACCGCGGGCTGGTGTGATCGAATCGCAGCTAAAGCTCGCCGAGGCGGAATTTTATAACCATAGGATCGCTGTGCGTGGCGGCGTGTGTGCAGAAGAAAGCGCCGCGCTGCTACAGGAATTTTTCAGGCAGCGCCGCTAGATTACGCGCTTAATGTCAAGCGCCTCAGTGCGTTTACAGAGCGTTGGTAGGTTCTGCAAGCCCTTCAACCGAGAGCGCGTCGGCAGCACTTGCCAGGGTGCTGGTTGTGCTGTCAAGCGTTGCCCTGGCAGGCAGTTTGGCACTGGCCTGTCGTGGCGCGGGTTTTACCTCAGCGGGTTTTTCGAACCAGTCCTCGCCAAGTAACTCGCGCCAGTCATCGCGCATTGCCAGCGCGTTCTGCTTGTCATTCAGGTCGCGCCAAACCAGCACGTTATAAAAATGGCGAATACGCTGCACATAGTTGACCGGTTCGTGACCGCGAGCGTATCCAAAGCGGGTTTTCTTGTACCACTCAGGCTCTGCGAGCAGTGGCAGGCTTTCTTTTACATGCAGCCAGCTGTCCGGATTCATGCCGAGCTGCTGTGTGAGTCGCCTGGCGTCTTCCAGGTGCCCCATGCCAACGTTGTAGGCTGCAAGTGCAAACCAGCTCTTGTCGGGTTCTGCAATGCGATCCGGCAGGCGTGCTTTTAAACGTTGGTAGTAGGTTGCACCGCCGCGCAGGCTTGCATAAATATCCAGGCGATTTTTGATGCCGAGTTCGCGCGCGGTAGGCCGTGTCAGCATCATCATGCCGCGCACCCCGGTGGGCGATATTGCACGCGGATTCCAGCTGGATTCCTGGTAACTGATCGCAGCCAGCAGGCGCCAGTCCAGATCGTGTTCCCCGGCAACCTGCTTAATGGCATCAATATAGCGCGGCAGGCGGGCACGCATGTTCTTGTCAAACTCGTTGGCTGCAACCTGGCCGATGTTGTCACTTTGCCCGAAGAATCGCTCATGCAGGCGGGCCAGGGTTCCACTTTCTCTCATTTCCGCGAGGAACTTGTCCGCTTGCGCCTGTAACCGGACGCCGGGCACGGTTTTCGGAAACATCCAGTTAAAACTGTGCTGCTCGTCAAAATCATAGGCACGCTTCAAAGACGGGAAACTGCCCTGGCGCAGGGTAAACTCGGTTGAATCGATGATCGTGTGGTCGACCACGCCCTGTTCGACCATGGCGAGCAACTGGGTAAAATCCACCGTATCGACTTCGCGCCACTGCAGTTCGGGCATGCTGCTTTGCAAATCGCTGAGCGCGCTGGAGTGGCTGCTATCGGCGACCACGACCAGTTTGCGGCCGAGCAGGTCGCTGTGTTTGCGGGGACGCGATGTGCCAACGCGGTATACGACAATAGGATGGCTTTCGTAGTACGCATCCGAGAATAGGTAGCGCTGCTCGCGCTGGGCCGTAGGCGTTAGCCCGGCAGAGGCGATTTCCGCGGCGCCCGTATTCAGCGCCTCGAACAGGCCGCCGAGCGAATCAGCGGTGTGCACGACCAGTCGCTTGCCCTGTGCGCTGGCGAACTTTTCCAGCAGCGCGAATTCAAAACCATTCGGCCCGCCGTCGCTCTCGAAATAGGTGTTTGGTCCAACGCGTGTGACCACATCTAGCGTGTCGTCATCATCGACGGACGCTATTTTTGCAACGTCGCTGTCGATACGATTGAGCAGCGCAATTTGATAAGCGAGTCCGCCAACGCACAACAGCGCGCCGGTGACACAGAGCGCGCGCATACGACGCCACGCAACCGGCGGGAGCCAGTTGCGCGCGTGCTTGTGTCGGCTTAGCTTGAACACCGATTCTCCTTGTTTGCGAGGCACACTTTTGCGCACATCTCTCTTGCCAGCAATGTCATTACGCGCAACTTTTCTGCCACAACTTTTTTGACAAAACCTGCGCTGCGCATAGGTGCCCTGGCCCGGGCTTCCCGGTCAGGGGGCCCGTCTGATGGCAGGGCATGATACGGCCCCCATGCCGAGTAGCAAGATGTCACGCGCGGCGGGCGCCTCACTGAAGCTGAGGAAGTACTGAACTTGTATTGCTATGTCCATGAAATACAGATAGAAAGTGTTTTGGTTCACACCTGCAGTCGATTGCGTGATTTTTCACGCTCGAAGTTCGGTAATTGTTTTCGGGCAGCCGCAGTGGCGGTGCAAGCGGCTGGCCAAACCGCTTACAATCGGCCGCCACGGGCAGTCGCCCGCGCGCCGTAGTCGGTGCCAAGCGCGGCACTGCTGCATCCGCGTTGCAAGGGGTTCCAGACTGCTTTACTACAGTTTTTTTGCCGGCAGCAGCGCGTTGTCGGCCTTTCGCCGCCAGCGCCTGCTCGAGAGGATCAACGCAGCAGCCTCAACGATAGCGGGTGCCTGCCGCGTAGCATCGATCGATGCGCACTACCTGCATGTAGTCAGCAGTGCGCGCGCATTGAAAGAGGCTGAATGCGCGACGCTGGCGCGGTTGCTGCAATACGGCGATGGGCAGGCAGAGCCAGCACAGAACCCGGACCTGGCGCTCTTTGTTGCGCCGCGTTGCGGCACTATCAGTCCCTGGTCCAGCAAGGCCACTGATATCGCACACAACTGCGACCTGCAGGCTGTGCTGCGAATTGAGCGTGCAGCCAGCTATCAGTTCCAGTTTGAATCCGGCGCAACTATCCCAACCGGGACGATGCAGCAGCTGCACGATTGTTGTGCCAGCCTGGTGCACGATCGCATGGTCGAGCAGGTTTTCGATAGCCGCGAGGCGCTCGAGCAACTGTTTGCCGAACACCCGCCGCGCGCGATGCAGCATATTGCGGTACAGCAAAATGGCCGCGCAGCGCTGGAACTGGCCAACAGCGAGCTGGGTCTCGCTCTAGCCGACGACGAGATCGACTACCTGTACGATGCATTTACACGACTCGCGCGCGATCCCAGCGATGTCGAATTAATGATGTTTGCACAGGCCAACTCCGAACATTGCCGGCACAAAATCTTTAACGCCAGCTGGACTATCGATGGCGAGACAAAGCAGCACTCGCTGTTTGGCATGATTCGCAATACCCACCAGCGTTCGCCCGGGGCTGTGCTCAGTGCCTACTCGGATAACGCTGCGGTCATGCGCGGCAGCGACGGTTTGCGCTTTATGCCAACCCAACAGGAATCAGGCGAGTTCGTTTTTGCTGCCAGTGCCGAGCCGATTCATTACCTGCTAAAAGTAGAGACGCATAATCATCCCACCGCAATCGCGCCGTTTCCCGGCGCGGCGACCGGCGCGGGCGGTGAGATCCGCGACGAGGGGGCCACCGGTAGCGGCAGCAAACCCAAGGCGGGCCTGACCGGTTTTTCGGTTTCCAACTTGCAGCTACCCGATTTTCCTCGCCCCTGGGAAAACGACTACGGCAAGCCCGAGCGCATTGTTACAGCGCTGGAAATTATGATCGAAGGGCCACTCGGCGGCGCGGCGTTCAATAATGAATTCGGTCGCCCGAATCTTGGCGGTTACTTCCGCAGTTTCGAAATGGATGTTCCCGACGCGGCGGGCGAGACGCAACGCCGCGGCTACCACAAGCCGATCATGATCGCCGGCGGAATCGGCAACGTGCGCGACGAGCACGTGCATAAAAGTGCTATCGAAGCCGGCGCGAAGCTGGTGGTGCTGGGCGGCCCGGCGATGCTGATTGGTCTGGGCGGCGGTGCGGCTTCCTCGGTGAGTTCCGGGCAGAGCAGCGCGCAACTCGATTTCGCCTCGGTACAGCGCGATAACCCCGAGATGGAACGCCGCTGCCAGGAAGTCATCGACCGCTGCTGGCAGCTCGGGCACGACAACCCTATCGCATTCATCCACGACGTGGGTGCCGGCGGCTTGTCAAATGCGCTTCCGGAACTGGTCAAGGATGGCGGCGTCGGCGGCGTATTTTCACTGCGCGCTATACCGAACGACGAGCCCGGCATGGCGCCGCACGAAATCTGGTGTAACGAATCGCAGGAACGCTATGTACTCGCGGTTGGCGCAAGCGATATCGCGCGTTTCGAAACGATTTGCCAGCGCGAGCGAGCACCGTTCGCGGTGGTCGGCGAAGCCACAGGCGAAGCGCACCTGGCATTGCGCGACAGTCATTTCGACAACGCGCCGGTTGATTTGCCGATGGACGTATTGTTCGGCAAACCGCCACGCATGCACCGGGAGGTGGTTTCGGTACAGGCGCCGCGTACTGCCTTCGATACAGCGCAGGTTGATTTTGCCGAAGCCTGCCAGCGTGTACTCACGCTGCCGGCGGTGGCGAGTAAAAACTTCCTGATTACTATCGGCTATCGCACTGTGGGCGGCCTGGTGGCCCGCGACCAGATGGTCGGCCCCTGGCAGGTACCGGTCGCCGATGCAGCGGTCACCGCCAACAGTTTTGATGGCTATGCTGGCGAGGCGATGGCGATGGGTGAGCGGACGCCGTTGGCATTGCTTGATGCAGCCGCGTCTGCGCGTATGGCAGTGGGCGAAGCACTAACCAACCTGGCCAGTGCGCCCGTGCATCACCTGTCCGACGTTGTGTTATCCGCAAACTGGATGGCAGCAGCGGGGCACGCAGGGGAAGAAGCGAATCTTTATGCCGCTGTGCAAGCGGTCGGTATGGAGTTGTGCCCTGCGCTGGGTATCTGTATTCCGGTGGGCAAGGATTCGCTGTCGATGCGCACCGCATGGCAAACGCCGGAAGGTAAAGCGCGCAGTGTCACCGCGCCGATGTCGTTAATCGTCACCGCTGCAGCGCGCGTTGCAGACATTCGCGCCAGTGTTACACCACAGCTACAACCGGAGCCTGGCAGTGTGCTGCTGCTCGCCGATCTCGGCGCGGGGCAGATGCGCCTGGGCGGCTCTGCACTCGCACAGGTATTCTCTCAGCTTGGCGATGTTGCGCCCGACTTCGAGCATCCACTGCAGATGCAGGCGTTTTACCTGGCAACGCGCGAGCTGCTGGCAGCAGGCGACATACTCGCTTATCACGATCGCTCCGACGGTGGCCTGTTCGCCTGCGTCGCTGAAATGTGTTTTGCGGGCCAGCTCGGCGCATCGATTACTGTACCAGAGAACATCGACCCACTCGCTTTTGTTTTTAACGAGGAACTAGGTGCGGTTATCCAGGTGCGCGTCGACGCGCTCGCAAGGGTGCAAAACTGCTTCGCCCGCGCAGGTTTTCATGCGCTGCACAAAATTGGCGATGTGCAACAACTGCCTCCCAATACAAAAAACAGACAAAACCTGCGAATCGTCCAGGGCAATAGTATTTTACTCGAAGCAGGCGTAAGTGAACTGCAGACGCAATGGCACGAGACCAGCTACCAGATCCAGGCGCTGCGCGATAATCCCGAATGCGCGCAGCAGGAGCGCGAAGCGATTGCAAGTGGCACACAAATGCCGCTCTTTGCAGAATTGTGTTTTGATCCGGGCGAAGATATTGCCGCACCCTTTATCAGCGGGTCGGCGCGGCCGCGCATTGCGATCCTGCGTGAGCAGGGCGTCAACAGCCAGTACGAGATGGCGGCAGCGTTCACGCGGGCCGGGTTCGAGGCACACGACGTGCATATGAGTGACCTGCTGGCCGGTCGCGTATCGCTGCAGCAATTTACTGCACTCGCCGCCTGTGGCGGGTTTTCTTACGGAGACGTGCTTGGCGCTGGGCAGGGCTGGGCGAAAACGATTCTTTTCAACACGCAATTGCGCGAGCAGTTTGCAGAATTTTTTGCCCGTGGTGACAGTTTTGCACTGGGTGTATGCAACGGTTGCCAGATGTTTTCGGCACTGCGTGAGCTGATTCCCGGAACGGCGCACTGGCCCGGCTTTGAGCGCAATCTTTCTGAGCAGTTCGAAGCACGTATGGTCATGGTGCGCATAGAGCAAAATAGCTCGCCTTTGTTCGACGGTATGCAGGGTAGCTGTATGCCAATCGCGGTTTCGCATGGCGAGGGAAGGGCGTCGCTTGATGCGGCCCGATTGCGGCTCCTTACTGAACAAAAGGGTGTGGCAATGCGCTATATCGATCGCGATGTGAACGGTGAGCTGTGTATCGCCCGGCGCTACCCTGGTAACCCTAACGGCTCACCTGCAGGCATTGCCGGCGTATGCAGCGAAGATGGCCGCATAACCGCGATGATGCCGCACCCTGAGCGCGTGTTTCGCAGCGTGCAAAATTCCTGGGCACCGGCCTCCTGGCAGGAAGATGGCGCATGGCTGCGGCTGTTTCGCAATGCCCGCGTGATGCTGGGTTAATGGACCCGCTGCGCTACTATCAACCGGCAATAGACCCTATAATGCGCGCCTTTTAGGTTTCGTGCGGAGCGGGCGCGGAGCAACATGGGCGAGCTGTCAGATTAAAGCTTTAGCGTCGGCATCAAATACAAGCAGCAGCCACCGGTCAACAGCACAAGCGACAGTCAGAATCCGCTGTTGTGAACGCTCGCCACAAATCATGGGCCACACAGGCAAGTAACCGAAAAATATGAATCGCTATCCAGTCTGGAAATACCTGTTATTGCTCTTCGCGCTCGGCCTCGGGCTGCTTTACGCGTTACCTAACATCTACGCGCCCGATCCTGCGATCCAGGTCTCCGGGCAGAGCAGTGCGCTGGAAATGGGCGAAGCAGAGCTGTCGCAAGTTCGCGCGGCGCTTGAGCAAAAAAATATTGCCTACAAGAGCGCGGTGCTCGAGGAAAACCGCGTGCTTGTGCGCCTCGCGGATCGGGATCTGCAGTTGCTGGCCAAAACTGTAACCCAGGACAGCCTTGGTCGTGACAACTACGTGGTCGCATTAAACATGGCGCCTACGACACCGCAATGGTTGCGCGGACTCGGCGCAGGGCCCTTGAAACTCGGCCTTGATCTCAGCGGGGGCGTGCACTTCCTGATGGAGGTCGATACAGAGGCGGCAATTCAAACCCGGCTGCGTTCGATGCTGTCGACTTTCAAGAACGACTTGCGCAAGGAAAAAATTCGCGGCATCGCGCAGTTGCGCGGTGGGGCGATAGAAGCAAAATTTCGCGATGAGGAACTGCGCGACAATGCATCGAATCTCGCCTTCGACAGCATGCCCGACATGACGCGGCGCAAGGCGCAAAATGGCGATGAATATACGCTGACGCTGGAACTCGGCGATGCAGCCATAGCGCGGCTTGAAGACGAGGCGGTGGCGCAAAACCTGGTGACCTTGCGTAACCGTGTCAACGAACTGGGCGTTTCCGAACCGCTGGTACAGCGCCAGGGTCGTTCGCGCATTGTGATAGAACTGCCTGGTGTGCAGGACACTGCAGCCGCCAAACGTATCCTCGGTAAAACAGCCAACCTGGAGTTTCGCCTCGAAGCCAAAAGTGACAGCAATTCCTTTGAGCGCGAATCCCTCCCGTTCGAAGACCGCACTGCTGACCTGGAGCGCGACATTATTGTTACCGGCGAACAGGTGGTCGGTGCACGCGCAGGTTTTGACGAAAACTCGCGCCCGCAGGTCAATATCGACCTCAGCGCAGACGGCGGGCTGGTAATGGGTCGCATCACTCGTAACGCTATCAAGCGCAGGATGGGCGTGCTGTTTATCGAGCGCAAAACCCGCAAGGTCGGCGTCACCGAAAATGACGCAGGGGAGCCCGAAACGGTTTACGAAGAATATTATGACAAGCGTATTATCAGCCTCGCAACGATACAGTCCCAACTGGGCGCTGCGTTTCGTATCACCGGGCTGGACTCCCAGGCCGAAGCCTCCGAGCTTGCATTACTGCTGCGCGCCGGCGCGCTGGCAGCACCGATGCGATTTATCGAGGAGCGCACGATCGGGCCATCGCTGGGTGCAGAAAATATTGCGCTGGGTATCAAGTCGGTGCTTATCGGCCTGGCGTTAGTGGTGGTCTGCATGTTAGCTGTCTACAAGCTATTTGGCCTTGCGGCCAATGTGGCGCTGGCAGTCAACCTGGTGTTGATTATCGCGATCATGTCGATCCTGGGTGCAACACTCACCTTACCCGGTATCGCCGGCATCGTGCTTACCGTTGGTATGGCGGTCGATGCGAATGTGTTGATCTTCTCGCGCATACGCGAAGAGCTGGCGGCGGGAAACAAACCGCAAACGGCGATCGCAACCGGGTTCGAGCGAGCGTTTGTGACCATTCGCGATGCCAACCTGACGACCCTGCTGGCAGCCGTTATCCTCTACGGTGTTGGCACAGGCCCGATCAAGGGATTCGCTGTAACCCTGTCGATCGGCATAATCACATCGATGTTTACTGCGATTATGGGAACGCGAGCTCTGGTCAACCTCGCTTATGGCAATCGCAACGTTAAAGCCCTGCGAATCTAGCGCGTCACAAGCCGCCGATTCGTATAACGGAATCTGATTTATGCAAACGAACATTGATTTCATGAAGCTGCGCAAAACGACACAGCTTTTTTCAGCGCTGCTGGTACTCGCGGCGCTTGTTTCGCTCGCCACGCGCGGACTCAATTTTGGCCTCGACTTTACCGGCGGCACGCTGGTCGAAGTCGGCTATGCACCTGCAGTTGAGCTGGAAGAAGTGCGAACCGCGCTGGCGCAAGCCGGGTTTGAGGGAAGCCAGGTCGTTAACTATGGGTCAGACAGCGAAGTGCTGGTCCGGCTGGCGCAGGCCAATACACCCGACCTGGGCGACCGCGTACTGGAAACCTTGCGTGCGGCGAGTAACAGTGA
Source organism: Pseudomonadales bacterium (assembly GCA_049665845.1). GTDB lineage: Bacteria > Pseudomonadota > Gammaproteobacteria > Pseudomonadales > UBA7434 > UBA7434. Next base: position 24,405 of record JBATGO010000389.1, read on the forward strand.
GGTCGAACTCAAACGCATCGAGTTTGTCGGGCCTCAGGTTGGCGAGGAACTGCGTGAACAGGGCGGGCTTGGATTGCTGGTTGCGATCATCGGCGTGATGATGTACGTCGCTGTGCAATTCCAGTTCAAGTTTTCGCTCGGCGCAGTCGCTGCGCTGATCCACGATGTCATTCTCACACTGGGACTATTTTCTTTTCTCCACCTCGAGTTCGACCTGACTGTGCTGGCCGCGCTGCTCGCGGTAATCGGTTATTCGCTGAACGATACTATCGTGGTTTCCGACCGCATTCGCGAAAATTTCCGCATGCTCAGGCGCGAGGACCCCGAAGCGGTGATCAACCGCTCGCTGAACCAGACGCTGGGTCGAACCGTCATGACCTCGTTGACCACCTTGCTGGTGTTGTTCTCGTTATTTGTCTTTGGTGGAGATATTATTCATGGTTTTGCGACTGCGCTGATATTCGGCGTAATAATTGGCACCTATTCCTCGATATTTGTCGCAGCAGGGCTGTTGCTCACGCTGAATGTCACCAAGGAAGACCTGATCGTTCCGGTGCCCGAAAATGCCGATGTCGACACAATGCCCTAGGGCTGGCAGATCGCTGGCGGGGATTGTTTTGCCTTGTCACACCCGGCAGCAGTAACAACCCGCCTAGACTGTAACTGGCCTAAACTGTGATAAGCGAGATGGACTATCCATCTCCGGTTTTTGCCAGCGAGACACCATTGCATGAATCAACCATCCACGCCGGTTGCGACCACAGAAAATAACAACGCTAACGGTAGTGCGGTGGTGTCAACCGCCATCACGCCGGATTCCAGCCTGCAAATCCTGTCGCGCCGCGAAATCGAACAGTTATACGATGCCAGCCAGACCGAGCTTTACAAAATCTTTCGCCAGTGCGCACTGGCCGTCATTAACTGCGGCAGCACCGAAGACGACACCCGCAAGGTGCTTGAACAATATGCGTCATTTGACGTAAGCATTATCCAGCGCGAGCGCGGTATAAAACTTGAAATTGTCAACGCACCGGCGCATGCCTTCGTCGACGGCGAGATGATCAAGGGCATTCGCGAGCATTTGTTTGCGGTGCTGCGCGACATTGTTTTTGTGCAGAATGAGCTGTACGCCAATCCGCACTACGACCTCAGTAGTTCCCAGGGTACGACTGACGCTATTTTCAACATCCTGCGCAATGCCAACGTCCTGATCGCAGAAAAAGCGCCGAACCTGATCGTATGCTGGGGCGGGCATTCGATCGGACGCGAAGAATACGATTACACCAAGGAAGTCGGTTACCAGTTGGGCCTGCGCGGCATGGATATCTGCACCGGCTGTGGCCCCGGTGCAATGAAGGGGCCGATGAAAGGCGCCGCGGTTGCGCACAGCAAGCAGCGCAACAGGGCAGGCCGTTATCTCGGCATAACCGAACCCGGTATCATTGCGGCAGAATCGCCGAATCCTGCAGTCAATGAATTAGTGATCATGCCGGATATCGAAAAGCGTCTCGAGGCGTTCGTGCGGGCCGGACACGGTGTTGTTGTTTTTCCCGGCGGAGTTGGCACAGCCGAAGAAATATTTTATTTGCTCGGTTTGATGCTGCACGAGGACAATCGCGACAAGCGCATCCCGCTGTTATTCACTGCACCTGAAACGTCTGCGGATTATTTTGCCAGTATCGACGAGTTCATCGGCCTGACCCTTGGACCTGAAGCGCAGTCACTGTATGAAATCATTATTGGCGATGGTGTACGGGTGGCCAAGCGTATGCGCGAGGGTATGGAAGACGTTGGAAAAATTCGTCGCCATGCCAAGGACGCCTACTACTTTAACTGGTCCCTGGTCGTACCGCACGCGATGCAGTCGCCGTTTGTGCCTACACACGAGAGTATGGCCGCGCTGCGTCTCGATAGCGCGCAGAGCAGCTTCGATATTGCAGTGAATTTGCGTGCAATGTTCTCTGGCCTGGTTGCCGGCAACGTCAAGGCAGAGGGAATTGCAGATATTGCGCGCTATGGTAATTACCAGATCTCAGGCGATGCAAGTTTCATAAACGCAATCGACCGATTGCTGCAGTCGTTTGTGCGGCAGGGGCGTATGAAGATTAATGCCAGCGCCTACAAGCCTTGCTACGATATCGTCAGTGCAGGTTGATCGCGCTATTCATCCACCCAAACCCAGCGCAGAGGTTCGCCGAAATCATCGTAGATAAGTCGCTTGCGCGGCTTTTTTGGCCGCTTGCTGCTGTTTGCCACTGCGCCCCTGTTTTTCTTGCGACTTTCCAGCGAGTCGACTACATCAGTCAGGTAGGTCCTTTCACTGGCCTGCTTGTTGCCCTGCCAGTTTTCGCGTTTGAAAGGCGCCTTGAAAGGCCCTGCAGCGGCGTCGCGACTGCCAACCCCTTTGGGAATTTCCTTGACGCTTTGACCGTCTTGCAGGTATTCGCGTGTCTGGCGCTCGATTTCTGCGCGCAACTGGTTTTTGCTTTCGGGCTTTTTGATCATGGCGATCGGGTTGGCGCGGCGGGTTAACTTTGCCTGGCAGCAGCGTACTCGCATGCCACGCAATACATGGGAAGAGCTGAAAAGCCGGAGTCTAACAAATCGGGGACGCGCAAAGCGAGTGCAGATTGGCGGGGCGAGCGGGCAATGAATGGCTGCTGCGCGGGACGGCGCCCGCGCAGCAGGGATGTTAATTGATGATATTGGCTTTCGCGCTCTGCCAGTCGATCACGTTGGCGTGCTGCACCTCATCCACGTCGTAGCTTTGCAGCTTCGCGTTTTCCTGTTTACTCCTGCTGCTACTGATTCCCTCATTCAGGTAGACGTCCAGCGCAACTTCTGCACCTGCTTTTGTTGCGTAGGGGCCTTGAAGGTTGCGCTCGCGGGTCAGGAAATACCACTTGCCGCCTATTTCCACGAACCGCGAAGACTGGGTAGGGTCGTGGAAAGGTGAATCGGACTTGCGGTTGGAAGGTTTGTCGCTCATCGATCGTTATCCTGTTGCTGTCATATTGCTGTCTGAAGACGGTCTCGGAGGGCTGCTCTCTGAGAGTCTAGCCAAATTCCGGGGACCTCGACCTGATCAGTAGCCAAAATCGGGCCTAAAGCATCAAAATTTTTAAAAAACAATAGGTTAGGGTATTTTTATAGAATTGATTATAACTGGCGCGCAGCCGTACTGTAAAGCCTGCCGACGTCCGCTCAACGATCGCCCGGCGTATTTTTCTCAAGTTGCCGGATACGCCCGAGTAATTCGTCTGCGGACTGCGGGCCCACCAGCACGGCGGCCAGTTCGCTGTTCGGGTGAAACAGGTAAGTGGTGGGCAGTGCGCTGGGGCGGGAGAGGCGCAGCGCATCCGAAGGATCGGCCTGTAATACTTCGAAGCCGATGCCCATCTGCGCCGCCAGTGCGGCGAGCGGCTCGCCCTCTATCCGATCAAAGTTTACGCCCAGCACAGTAATGCGTTCGCCGTGCGCCTGTTGCAGGCGATTGAGTTCCGGAATTTCCTCGATGCAGGGGCCGCACCATTCGGCCCAGTAATTGAGCACCACCCATTTGCCCCGGTACGCTTCGAGCGGGTGCTGTAACGCGGGATCGTTTTGCCCGGCGCAGCCTGGTATGAGCAGTAACGCCGCGAACAGGGCGACGCCTGCAAGTGCATGTCGCAGATCGCTGGCCGGGCGCTGTCGCATGCGCGCCACTGGCAGATTCACAGGAACCCTGATATTGAACTGCATCGACCGATTGTCACCGAATTGTGGCGCCTGTTGTAATATGCTGGCCCTATGCGCTTTCTACGCCGCAGTCTGGTATAGGTTCAGCGCGAAGCCGGTAATCGCCCGGCAAAGGCATTTTTTCCATGCGCTCTAACGCACAGGCTGCGCGGACATTGATTGGGCGAACAGAGGCCAGGATCCGTGAAGATATACCACAATCCGCG
>JBATGO010000390.1:0-11054 GCA_049665845.1 Pseudomonadales bacterium
AGTGCAAGCAGCTCGACTTCGCTGTAATGTTCAAGCGCAGCGTCCCAACTCGCCAGCGGCGCCTGCATCAGTTGTGCCTGCGCGCAATCTTCAGCGCTTGCCGCGTCGACCAGTTTGTCCAGCGCGCCCTGCGCCTCCAGCGCGAGAAACCTGCGCAGCAGCGCGTCGTCTATGCGCTGCGCTGCCTGCAGCGTGCCTTTTTGCGGATCCCAGCTACCTGTGCTCATATATCCTGCAAGTCTTGCGATAGGGAAAGCGATTATAAACCCTCTGCGTGCTTCAGGCGCCGCCTTCGCGCAGCAAAATTGCGCGTATTGCCGGGCAGCCCCGGGCGCCGCGATGCCCTATAATCGCGAGCCAGTGATGTAGCCAGGGCCATTGTGGAATGAGCAACACCAATTTTCTTGATTTTGAACAACCGATTGCAGAACTCGAAGTAAAGATCGAGGAGCTGCGTTCGGTTGGCGACGACAACAATATCAATATTGGCGAGGAAATCGCCAAGCTGTCAGAAAAAAGTGCGAAGCTCACCGAGAAAATATATTCGTCGCTGTCAGCCTGGGACATCGTGCGCGTGGCCAGGCACCCGAAACGTCCCTATGCGCTTGATTACATCGAGCGAGTATTCAGCGATTTTGACGAATTGCACGGTGATCGCCAGTTTGCCGACGACGCCGCGATTGTTGGCGGTATCGCGCGGCTGGATGACAAACCCGTGATGGTCATCGGCCAGGAAAAGGGCCGCGCAGTGCAGGACAAGGTCAAGCGCAATTTTGGCATGCCACGTCCCGAAGGTTATCGCAAGGCGCTGCGCCTGATGGAAATAGCGGAACGTTTTGCCATGCCGGTAATAACATTAATCGATACGCCCGGGGCGTACCCCGGCATTGATTCGGAAGAACGCGGCATTTCGCAGGCGATCGCGCAGAACCTTGCAGTGATGTCGCGCCTGCGTACGCAAATTATATCGGTGGTCATTGGCGAGGGCAGTTCCGGCGGCGCGCTGGGTATTGGCGTCGGCGACAAACTTGCAATGCTGCAGTACGCGACGTACTTCGTCATATCGCCGGAAGGCTGCGCCAATATTATCTGGAAGACGATCGAAAAGGCGCCTGAAGCGGCAGAGGCGATGGGTGTGACTTCCGGCGTGTTAAAGGAACTCGGTATTGTCGATGCCACCATCAAGGAGCCACCCGGCGGTGCGCATCGCGACCCGGATTCAGCAGCAGCAATGGTGAAAGATTATTTGCTGGCAGAATTGCCTGCACTGTGCGCAACGCCACTTGATGACTTGCTTGCGCAGCGCTACGCGCGATTGATGTCGTACGGCAACAGCTAGTCCGCGCTTGGCAACTGCAGCTGGCTTTGCGGGCGTGCCAACCTGCAGCAGGCGCATGTGAGAGCCCGAAATACCAGCCCCCATTCATGAACCCTCTCGACCTTAAAAGCGATAGCGCACTGCTGGATCTGTTTCGGCCGTGGCTCGCTGCCCCGCGCTGGCTGGTCGGATACAGCGGCGGGCTCGATTCCTCCGTGCTGTTGCAATTGTGTGTGCATGCGCTGCGGGCGCACCGGGCCACCGGTGCTGCTGCACCGCTGCTGCAAGCGGTTCACGTAGATCATGGCCTTTCGCCGCAACACGCCAACTGGGCGGAACATTGTGCTGCGGTATGCAAGGCATTATCGGTGCCGTTGAAAATTGAAAGCCTGCAAATCAGCAATACTGGCGGCGGGTTGGAACAGGCGGCTCGCGATGCGCGTTATGCGTTGTTTGAGGCGGCGCTGGCAAAGGGTGATGTGTTGATGCTCGGTCATCACGAAGACGACCAGGGCGAAACACTGTTGTACCGGCTGATGCGTGGTTGTGGCGTGCGAGGTGCGTCCGCCATTCCGCGCCAGCGTGCGCTCGGCACAGCATTGGTCGCCCGCCCATTGCTGGATTTACCGCGGCAGACGCTGCAGGAATACGCAACTGCACATGCCATTGAATGCATCGAAGACGAGAGCAATGCCGATACGCGTTTCGATCGCAATTTCCTGCGCCATGAAGTCCTGCCGCTGTTGCAGGCAAGATGGCCACGAGCAAATCGCAGCCTCGCGCGATTCGCCGGACACGCGCGCGAGCAGGGCCTGCTGGCCAGGGATCTCGCCAGCCTCGACCTTGCCACCGCGTTGCACAGCGATAGCCGTTTTGGCCAAAGCCTCAGTATCGCGGTTATTACAGCACTGCCGGAACATCGGCGCTTCAACCTTTACCAGCACTGCCTCGCACTGCTTGGCCTGGACCCGCGCGGGCGGTTGCGAATAGAGGAAATCGACACCCTCGTGCGCGGCGGGCAAAGTAGCGCACAGTTTCCGCTTGGCAGCTATAGCCTGCGTTTGCACCAGGACCAGTTGTTTTTCATCGCTGAGCACGAGTTGGTCAGCCTGCCACGGATCCGGCAGCCCTTCGTGTGGCAGTTTGAGCCGCTGCAGGATCGCACCGCCGGCGAGTTGTTGTTACAGCGAGGCTGCAATAGTGAAGTTCAGCAGAAGGGGCTGCGGGAACAGGCCTACCTGCTCGGGCAGCGCTTGCCGGAGGCGCAGGCGCGTATAAACGGGCAGGGCAAGTCGCTGAAAAGATTATTGCAGGAACTGGGCATCCCGGCCTGGCTGCGCGATGTTACGCCGGTTATTTACGCCTTGCCTGAAGCAATGCAGGAAAAGGCTACCGTTGCGCAAAAATCTGCGCATGATTTACCAGGCGCCCGCGGCCCATTAAACGCCAGTGGGGCATTAAACGCCGGTGGCCCATTAAACGCCCGTGGCCCATTAAAAGTCGCGGCGATCCCGGGCTTCGTGGTTTGCGACGAGTTTGCCGAATCCGGCGGCCGGCAACTGGCCTGGCACTGTACCGCACCTAACGCATTACATATTGCGCTGCGCGACAGCTAGGTGGTTTCGCTGCATGCCCGCATCGGGATCGCGCCGCTCAGGCGTAATAGCGCGCGCCGCTGCTTGCCATGGCACGCATTTGCTCGGTAGGTCGGTAAGGCTCGCCCAGATTGCGATAACGATCCGCCATCGCACAAATCGCATCCAGCCCCAGTTCGTCCATCCAGCGCAATAGCCCGCCGCGAAAGTCGGGCATGCCGATGCCATACAACACTGCCATATCGGCCTCGGCAGCAGAGGCGACAATCTTCTCTTCGATACAGCGTGACATTTCAATGGCCATGGGCAACATGCAGCGTTGCAGGATTACCTCATCGCTGAAGTTTGCTTTAGCGGCCTTTTTCGAGGCAGCAATATGCCGGTTGATGAGAGCCTTCGCTTTATCGTTGGCTACGCGCGTTGGCTTGCCGTATTCATTATTGCCATAGCAATAAAAACCCGCAGCCGTTTTCTGCCCGCGTAGGCCCGCTGCAAAAAGCAGGTGGGTGGGAGCATCGGGAAGTCGCGCCATGCGTTCAGGTACTGCTTCGTCAAGCAAGCCCATACATTGGTCTACGGTATCAATGCCAATCACATCGACCAGCCATGCGGGCCCCATCGGCCAGCCCCATCCCTGCATGATGCGATCCACCTGTTCGTAATCGGCGCCTTCCAGCAGCAACTGGTCGAAGGCGCGCAGATACGGGTAGAGTACACGGTTGACCAGGAAAGCCGGACAGTCGTTGACCACGACAGGCATTTTGCCAAGCGCCAGCACGTAGGCAACCAGCGCGGCGATTGTTGGTTCTGCGGTCGCCTCAGCGCGGATGACCTCGACCAGTTGCATCGAGGGCACGGGGTTAAAGAAATGCAGCCCGGCGAAACGTGCCGGGTGTTGCAGTGCGCTGGCGAGACGGGTAATGGAAATCGTCGAAGTGTTACTGCAAAGTATTGCCTCGCCCGGCAGCAGGGCATCGAGTTCGGCGAGCAACGGTGCCTTGATGGCAGGTTGCTCGACCACTGTTTCAATGCAGAGATCGGCCTGCTCGATTTCACCGTTATCCAGCGTCGGAACAATCTTTTCGAGACTGGCGCGCTTGCCGACTTCACTCAGCTTGCCCTGTATCACGCGTTTGTCGAGCAGTCTTGAGGCTTCGGCGACACCGCTTGCCAGCGCCTCATTGTCGATATCTTTTAAAACGACCGGAATATTACTAAGCGCATTCTGGCAGGCAATGCCGCCGCCCATAATGCCCGCACCAATAACCGCCACTCTTTTTACGGTGAAAGTTGACTGCCCTGCATAATCACTGGCTACTTTTGTGACGTGCTGCCGATTCAGGAAATTACCGATAAGGGCGCGCGCCTGGTCAGTTTTGCAAAGCTTGATAAACAGGTCTGCCTCGCGCGCCAACGTCTCTTTCGCATCGCAGTTCGCGCTTTCGACAAGCAGATCGACCGCAGCAGCCGGCGCAATATGATGCGGCATACGCCGGCGTAATACCGCGCGAACTGCGGCCGCCTCGGCATCGGCCTGCAATGGATCGATTTCCAGCGGTGCCTGCTTGATGGCGCGGCGCTGGGTCACTTCAGCAGCATGTTCCTTTGCATAGTTCAGCAGTTTTTCTGCTTCACTGCGCAGGTCTTTTGCCGATGTAACTTCGTCAATGACGCGATTCTTCAGTGCGGTTTCGGCGTCGTGGTGTTGCGCTGAACTTATCCAGTCGCAGGCCAGCCCGAGCGTTGCGATACGCGGGAGGCGCACCATGCCGCCCCAGACAGGAACAATGCCCAGGCCGGTTTCTGGCAAGCCGATGCGGGCACGATTTGACATGACCCGGTAATCACAGGCCAGGCAAAAAACCAGCCCGCCACCGAGCGCATAACCGTCGATGGCGACCACGGTTGGAAAGGGCAGTGCTTCGAGGCGATTCAAATTGATGGTGTTGACATCGAAGCGCTTGCGCAACTGCGCATCGGGCAAAACGAAACTATCGTTGAAGCCTTTGATATCGGCACCGACGATAAACGAAGATTTGGCACTGCTAATTAGCAAGCCGCGAATATCATTGCGCTGTTCGAGTACAGTAATAGCTTCTGCAAGCTCGGTAACGGTTGCTTCATCAAACACATTGACGAGGGCGTCCGCGGCATCAAACACCATTTCTGCATGGTCGTTAGCGGCTTTAATTACGCTGATTTTCTTACCGTTGTACATAGGCATTGCAATCCAGAGTACTCTGAGGGGTTGCTGCGCGCTTTAGCCGCACCAGCTAGCAAGGTAATACGCGGACAAACTCCCGGTCGGTGCGCGTGCTAGTATTTTACGCTGGTCGTGTATGCCAGGGTTAGCTTTTCTTCAGCAGGTATGCGCAGCCGCCATTCGGCGAGGTTGGCAGCGGCCCTGGTGTGCGGGTGACTGCTTTTGAGGATACTCCACTCACCGGGTATCGGTTCGCGCACAATAACATCGGCCGCTTCCTTCTTGCCGTTAGTTATGACGATCTCGTAACTCGACTCGTATAAATCGCGTGCCAGTACACGCTCATCGATGCGGAAGCTGGTTTGTCGCTTGTCGGCAACTACATCAAAGGCATCGCCAAGCTTCAGCTTGATTCTGTCCTTGTTGGGTGTATGGTCGATGCTGTCCTCGCCGACAAACTGCATGTTGCCGCCATTGTCGCGCTTGTAGACACGCACGACGCCGCGCGGCAGCGGCAGGCCCAGGCCGTGCTTTTCATCGTTATTGAATTCGACGTAGACACCAAACTTGAGTCGTTGGCCGATCTGTTTGGCGCTGCTGCGGTAGTAGTGGGGATAGCCATTCAATACCAGGGTTTTTTCAACCGGTACGCGGCTGGCAGACATCAGCGCAACCTGCTTGTTTTGCTGGTTACCTATATCTGTGGGGCGCTGCAGTGTGTAAAGGTGGTATTCGAGCAGCGATTCCTCGCTCATCGGCGGGGCGCCAGCGAAATTGGACTCCATGGCAACAGCGCGCATACGCACATCCCGCGACATTTTTTCCTGCACAATATTGACATCACCGGCCACCAGTTGCAGCTTCGCATTAAGGAAATCAGTTCCGCTGGTATTGCTCAGCGTGACCCAGCCGTTCAAATCGACCAGTTTGTCGCTGGCATTGAGTTCGGCTACGTAATCGGCGCGCCAGCTGAGGCCGCCAGTCAGGTAACTGAGTTCCAGTTGACGTTCCTCTTGCTTTGTATTGTTGAGTAGCACTGAAAGTGTTGGCAGGTCGCGCAGGTTGGCCGGCATCGTATCGAATATGTAGCGCCCGGGCGGATCCGTTTCAATACGTTCGCCAACTTTCAATACTACGCCGCCATTGGTGGAAAGCACTGTGCCGCTACGAACCTGTTCCGCGCCGGTTGCGGGATTCTGCGTTGCTATGCTGATAGTTTTACCGAGGTGCTTTTCCAGCAGTTTTTGCGGTGTGAGTAAGTCGAAATCAAAGTTTTGCTCAAGAATTTGCAGTTCGGCACCGCTGCTGCTGCGCAGCAGCGCAGTTTCAGCACGCAGTTGTGCGCTAACGCCACGCAACTCCAGCGCATCGACACCTTTTGGCAGCGTAACCTTGCGACTGTCCTTAACCAGCGCGAGATTGCTGTTATAAATGGTAACCGCAACAGCCTGCTGTCCTTAATACTGCTGACGGTCGCCGCTATCGCCTGCATGCCCGGCAGCAGACCTAGTGCGGCACCGAATAGAGCGCTGCACATTCCGCCAGGTAAAATGCGCTGCAAGGCACAGCGAGCTGGCCCCCGCGTTAGGGTGCCAGCCAATGTTCGCCCCGGTTTTTGCAAACATTGTGGGTTGTCATTATGAGGCGCGAATATTTGCATGGTTTTGCTCCGTGTCTGGAAGGGGTAGTTTGCCTTGTGCAGTTGTTCTCGCTTCGACCGTCCGCGCTGTAGAAGATTCATTGGCATCATACGGCGCGTCGCTGAGCGCTTCTTGTTCCCAGGCTTCAAGTCTCAGCCTGCGTGCAGCAGCCGGCTGCATCGCGAGCTGCTTTATCGCTGCGTAAAAATCCTGCAGACCGCGACGGCAAGAATCGTTTGCGAGCTCAGTGCGCTTGTTATCATCCCCGTTATCTTTACCCGCGCTGGTATCTGTAACCATAGTGGCGCTGGTAGTGCAGGAAGCCGCTTGCAGGGTCTGCTGCAATTTCCAGTCCAGCGCGGGCTGCCAGCGGGAGTACAGCGCAACCGGCAACAGTTTCGCATTGTTGAGGCTGCTCGCCCACGCCGAGTAAGCTTCAGCTGCGCCCGTGCCGGAATAAATTAAACGTATCTGCGCAGCAAGGGCATTGTAGCGTTGCGCTTTTTCCAGGCGCTTTTCCGCAATAGACAGTGGAGATGTATACAAGGCCTCAAGGTCCGCGCGCGTCTGTGCTACGGCCTCGACAAAACGCGCATGCAGTGCACGGCGCTGCTGAAGCTGTATTAGCTGTTGTTGTAAATGTTGTTGTAAATGTTGTTGCAAAGGTTGTTGCAACTGCGCCTGCATATCACCATCGTCATCAAGCGCTGCGCGATGCGCGATCCACTGTTGCAGCGCAAATGCCTCCACGGTACTGGCAATGCTTTCATTAAATTCGGTGTCGCCTCGAACATACACAAGGCGGTGGCTCAGTTCGTGAAACAGCAGCGCAGCCAGCGACAGGTCGTCGCGGGCAAGAAAGGTACTCAGCACCGGGTCGGCAGTCCAGCCCAGTGTCGAATAGGCTGCAACCCCTGCGACGTGGGTATCGTAACCGCGTGCTGCCAGCGCAGCCGCTTTGGATTTCGCGGCATCCTGCGCGAAGTAGCCACGGTAGCCGACGCATCCGGCGACCGGGAAGCACCACTGTTCGGGCCTGGTGGAAAACTCACCGGCAGCATAAACATTCCAGACCACGAAGTCGCGCTGCAATGCTACATAGCGGCTGTAGGCGCGACCCACCGGCAGCTGCAGTTGTTCACGCGCAAAAGTGCGGATGTCCTGCACCATTGCCAGCCTGGTCCGCAGTTGCGACGCGGATGCGTCACCCGCTTGTGGATCGACACCTGCATCGATGTGAAGCTCGCCTGCCAGTATTGCCTCGATAGGTTTGGCACGATGCAGCAGCGCAAGATGCCCAGCGACAGCCTGGCGGTAATAGGCAATGCTTTCACAGCCGCCAAGCAGAATCGCCAGCGCAAGACACAGGATTGGACGCAGCGAAACTGCCAGTTGCTTGCGCAATGTCGCACCGCAGGCCATCGTCAAACCAGATAACGCGCAGGCAATCAGCCGTCGCGTTCAAGTAAAACGAACACACCATCGAAATAAGCTGCGGTTCCTTCCGCGATGATAATGCTGCTTGTTAGCGTTATGGATGTGCGGCCAGCGGTATCGTAGTGGGCAAAAAACCCGTCCCACTGGCGACTGTTGGGCTTGCGACAGCTGGCGCGGATTATCGAGTCTGCAACCGGGTGACGGTAACGCATCTGCGCATCACGCGTGACAATACGCGGTTGCGCTATGCGTCCGCTGCAGGCCAGGTAAAGCGTCGACCAGCACGACATCAGTGCAAGGTTGTACAGGCTGCCGCCAAACGCAGTTTGCAGGTCGTTGTGGTTGTGCGCCAGCGGCGCCCGCAGCACGAAGTAGTCGTCGGTTTCTTCATCGAACTCGATATTTGCCGATGCAAGTGCAGGAAAATGCTGCCGCAGGTACTCGCTTAGCGACGCATGCTTCTCGTTACTGCTTAATTGCATGACGGCTCCTGGACCGTAATCGTGAAATCGTGCAGTGTGCAACCCTGTGCGCCGGTTTTGACAAACCAGCCGCGATCACCCCAGTCACCTAGTACTATGCGCGTTGCATCGATTTGCTGGCCGTGAGCCGGGACGTATGAAAAACGGTGTATTGCGGGCCGGTGCGTGTGACCATGAATCAGCAGGTCGACGCCATGCATGGTCATTACCCGTTCGACCTCCGGCTGCGCTACATCCATAATATCCTCAGCCTTGCTTGTATTGGCACTCTTGCTTTGCGCGCGCAGCGCCGCAGCAATGGCACGACGCTGGGCGAGCGACTGCATCAGCAATTGCTGCTGCGCCTCGCGATTGCGTATCTGTGCGCGAAATGCCATGTACTCGGTATCGTCGGTACAAAGGCTGTCGCCGTGCATCAACAGCATACGTTTACCGTACAGGCTTATGTCGGTGGGATCTTCCAGCAGGGTCAGACCGCAATCACTGGCCAGTTGTTCGCCCATCAGGAAGTCACGATTACCCGTCATAAGCAGGACTTTCACACCGCCCCGCACAAGCGCTGCCAGTTGCTCGCGAATAATATCCGCTGTGGCGCTGTCGTCATCATCGCCAATCCAGGCGTCGCTGAGATCGCCCAGAATAAACAGGCGTTCGGCACAGCTCGCGCGCTCGCTGCAGAAAGCGATGAAAGCCTGGTTCAGGTCCGGCCTTGCATCGCACAGGTGCAGGTCGGAAATCATCAGGCTGTGTACGTCAGCAGCGTTCATACTGTGTTCATTGACTCCCTCGTGTTCTCACGTGCTCTCTTGCGCTCTGGCTGGCGCAGCGATAGTGCCGTTGTGCGCCTGCGGCGGGTAAGGATTCAGGCTTCCACCAGCTCGGCTTTTTCTATCACCAGGGGCTCCAGCGGCACGTCCTGGTGCGTGCCTTGCGAGCCCGTTTCGACCACTTTCATTGTGTTGACCACGTCCATGCCCTCGACCACCCGGCCGAACACCGCGTAACCCCAACCCTGAGCGGTCTTGCCGCTGTGGTTGAGAAAGTCATTGTCGCTGACATTGATAAAAAACTGCGCGCTTGCCGAATGCGGGTCCTGCGTGCGCGCCATAGCCAGCGTGCCGGTATCGTTCTTGAGGCCGTTATCGGCCTCATTTTCAATCGGCGAGCGTGTTTTGCCTTCGCTGAAGTCGCTGTCGAATCCACCCCCCTGGACCATAAAGCCGTCAATAACGCGGTGGAAAATCTTGCCGTCGTAGAAGCCTTCCTCAACATATTGCTGGAAATTCGCCGCCGTTTTTGGCGCTTTGTCGAAGTCGAGCTCGATATGGATTTCGCCGTGCGTTGTGGTCAGTTTGATCATCTTTTTCACTCAATGGGTCAGGTAAAGGAGGAGGGCGAAGCCTGCCGCGGATCGGCCAGGGTTGGTAAATACCCGGACAAGCCGACAGAAAACGGCGATATTGCCATTCGACGCGGCAGGCAAGCCGATATAATACGCGGTTTTTGCGTCCAGTAGAATCTGTAGCTCGTGCCTTTGCCTGCCGGTTACAGGTAAAGGCGCAGTTTTTATCCACGCATTACGACCCCGGTTTTATATTCAATGACAGTCGACACGGCAGCCGCGGAAACCACGCCAGCCAGAAGCAACAATTTTCTGCGTCAGCGCATTGCCGATGACCTCCGCAACGGTGTAGTTAAAAATGTGGTAATGCGTTTCCCGCCAGAGCCCAACGGGCACCTGCACATTGGCCACGCCAAATCGATTTGCATTAATTTTGGCCTCGCCACGGAATTTGATGGTGCCTGCCACCTGCGCTTCGACGATACCAATCCGGAAAAGGAAAGCCAGGAATTTATTGATGCGATAATCGAGGATGTGCGCTGGTTGGGGTTTAGCTGGTATGGTGATGTTCGCTTCGCGTCGGACTATTTCCCGCAATTACATAGCTGGGCCCAGGCATTGATCCGCGAGGGCCTGGCCTACGTTTGCGATCTTTCAGCAGAACAGGCGCGCGCTTACCGCGGCACGCTGACCGAAGCGGGAAAAGATAGCCCCTACCGCGTGCGCAGCGTAGAAGATAACCTGGCGCTGTTTGATAAAATGCGCAGCGGTGAATTCGCGGAAGGTCACTGTGTCCTGCGCGCAAAAATCGATATGACCTCGCCAAATATCAACCTGCGTGACCCGATTATTTACCGTATTCGCAAGGTCACGCACCATCGCACCGGTGACCAGTGGTGCATCTATCCGACCTACGATTTTACCCATGGGCAGTCGGATGCCATCGAAGGTATTACGCACTCGGTATGTACGCTGGAATTTGAAGACCATCGCCCGCTATACGACTGGTTCCTCGACAAGCTGCCGGTGTCCCATCG
>JBATGO010000391.1:0-10295 GCA_049665845.1 Pseudomonadales bacterium
GCGGCGCGCTGCCCGCGTTGCTGGCAGGGCACAGCCTTGGAGAATACAGCGCATTGGTCTGCAGTAACGTAGTGGCATTCGAAGATGCGGTGGACCTTGTTCGCAAGCGCGGGCAGTACATGCAAAACGCTGTGCCGGTTGGTGAAGGTGCAATGGCAGCGGTGCTCGGCCTTGACGACGAAGCAATCATCGCCGCTTGCGCTGCGGCCTGCGAAGGTGAGGAAGTTGTCGAGGCAGTAAACTTTAACTCACCCGGGCAGGTGGTGATTGCCGGCAGTACCGCTGCCGTGCAGCGTGCCAGCCAGGCGCTGAGCGACGCGGGTGCCAAGCGGGTTGCGCCGCTCCCGGTGAGTGCGCCTTTCCATACCAGCCTGATGCGGCCTGCGGCTGAAGCACTCGCGAAAGATATAGACTCACTCGATTTCAGTGCGCCGCACATTCCAATCGTTCACAACGTCAACGCTGCGATCGAAGCTGATCCGCTGCAGATAAAAAAGTTGATGGTGCAACAGACCGCAAGCCCTGTGCAGTGGACCAGGACTGCGCAATACATGGCCGAAAAGGGCATTACGCAGGGCTGCGAATGCGGCCCGGGCAAAGTTTTGGCGGGTCTTGTTCGACGTGTGCAACGCGAGATCGCGGTCGCCCCGCTCGATAGCCCGGATGCTTTCGAGAATGCACTCGGCGCTGTGGGAAATGCGCGAGACAATGTCCCGTCGTAAACCTGCTCTACCAATCCATTTAGCAACGCAGCTCAGGGCGCGCATCGGCGCGAACCGCTTATGAAAGAAGCAACAACGGCGCGTGTCGCATTGGTTACCGGCGCAAGCAGGGGTATCGGCAAGGCGATCGCAGAGGCGCTGGGACGCGACGGGTTCACGGTTATTGGCACCGCAACTTCCGAAGCCGGTGCCGGGGCGATTTCCAGCTATCTTGCCGAGGCAGGAATTGCGGGGCAGGGTTATACGCTGGATGTCACCAATGCGGCGCAGGTTGAACAGGTTGTCAAACAGGTTGGCGAGGCGTTCGGCGCGCCGCTCGTGGTGGTCAATAATGCCGGCATCACGCGCGACAACATCATGCTGCGCATGAAGCCGGAAGAGTGGGACGACGTGATCGACACCAATCTCAATGCCGCGTACCGCGTGGTGAAAGCCTGCCTGAAAGGCATGACGCGCGCGCGCTGGGGGCGGATCATCAATATCAGCTCTGTGGTGGGCTCGATGGGCAATGCCGGCCAGGCCAATTACGCTGCGACCAAGGCCGGCATTGCGGGATTCGGTCGCGCGCTGGCGCGCGAGTTGGGATCGCGTGCGATTACGGTCAATACCGTGGCGCCGGGATTTATCGATACCGATATGACACGTGAATTAAGCGAAGCCCAGCGCGAAACAATGGCCGCACAAATTCCGCTGGCGCGCCTCGGCCAGCCTCACGAGATTGCCGACGTCGTTGCGTTTTTGGCGAGCGATAGTGCGGCGTACATCTCGGGAGAAACAATCCATGTTAACGGCGGCATGTACATGGGATGAGGACAGGAATTTGCTGATCAAAATTCAGGCAGGGCGCGTACATAAGTCGCACCAAAGAGGCCTCAATGCAGACGGCAAGCCACTTACAATTCAGGTATTTCCATGTACAATGCGCCGCGTTTCGCAGCGCTAGCCCGGTGACTCCGGGGTCTTTTTTTCGCAACGCTGGCAGGGTCAGACCGCAGCAATTCAAGCGCGCATTGCGCCTTCCAACAGCATCGGGAGTAGAGCCGAACAATGAGTAGCATCGAAGAACGGGTAAAGAAAATAGTCGCCGAGCAGCTTGGTGTCAAAGAAGATGAAATCCAGAATTCGGCGTCATTTGTCGAAGATCTTGGAGCGGATTCTCTCGATACAGTGGAGCTGGTGATGGCCCTCGAAGAGGAGTTCGAAACAGAAATTCCCGACGAGGACGCCGAGTCGATCACAACCGTCCAGCTCGCGATCGACTATGTCGAAAAGAACCTGAATTAACCATTCAGCGGGTGCGGCCCGGCAGCATCATCGGGCACGTGCAGCTTAAGCAAGCGCAACAGACGCTCGCACAGTCACCGCGCTGTGACGTGTAAGACCCGCCCAATTCAAGCCCCGGTTCGCACCAAAGCCGCCTGTTCCCGACAGCGGCTTTTTTGTTTTAAGCTGCCGCTGCCGACCGTGCGCTCGCTCGGTAAGAATGCGCGTTTGAAGAAAAGTCATTTTGCGGTCGGCCAGACTCCGCGAGCTGGCAGTCAATTGGTGATAGGCTGGTAGCAACAGTTGCCATAGGAGACAAGCATGGGTTCCAGAAGAGTTGTGGTCACAGGCCTGGGCATGGTCAGCCCGCTGGGTAACACGGTTGCCGACAGTTGGTCTGGTGTTGTCGATGGCAGAAGCGGTATCGGGCCGATCACATCGTTCGACGTGGCGGCTTACACAACCCGTTTCGGCGGCGCGATACGCGATTTCGACGTAACGCAGCGCTTGCCTGCCAAGGATGCGCGCAAGATGGATCTCTTCATACAGTATGGAATGTACGCGGCCATTGAGGCTGTCGAAGATGCCGGTCTTGAAGTTAATGAAGCCAACGCCTCGCGCATTGGCGCTGCGATTGGCTCCGGTATTGGCGGCGTGGGTTCGATTGAAGAAACGCGTGTGCTGATCGAAGAGCGCGGGCCAAAGCGCATCTCGCCTTTCTTCGTACCCGGTTCAATTATCAATATGATCGCCGGCAATATTTCCATCATGTACGGTCTCCAGGGCCCCAACCTTGCGGTTGTTACTGCCTGTACTACCGGCACGCACAACATCGGACTTGCAGCTCGCCTGATTGCCGGTGGTGATGCCGATGCGATGGTAGTGGGCGGTTCCGAGATGGCAACCACACCGGTAGGTCTCGGTGGTTTTGCCGCCGCGCGCGCATTGTCTACGCGCAACGAAGATCCGCAGGCGGCAAGCAGGCCATGGGATAAGGCGCGAGACGGCTTTGTGCTGTCTGACGGGGCCGGCATGCTGGTGCTTGAGGAGTACGAGTTTGCCAAAGCACGCGGGGCAAATATCTATTGCGAACTGATCGGCTTTGGCATGAGCGGAGATGCCTTTCACATGACTTCGCCGCCACCCGAAGGCAATGGCGCAGCCGCGTCAATGCGCAATGCGCTGCGCGACGCGTCCATCGACGCATCGGAAATCGATTACATTAATGCGCATGGCACCTCTACACAGGCGGGCGATATTGCCGAATGCACCGCGGTTAAGTCAGTGCTGGGCGCGCACGCGGGTAGCGTCGCGGTGAGCAGTACCAAGTCGATGGTTGGTCATTTGCTCGGTGCTGCAGGTTCCGTTGAGGCGATTTTTTCAGTGCTGGCGATTCGCGACAATATTGCGCCGCCGACCATCAATCTCGACGAGCCGGACGAGGGCTGCGATCTCAACTTCGTGCCAAAAACGGCCCAGCAACGGGAGATTCGGTGCAGCATGTCCAACTCCTTTGGTTTCGGGGGTACCAACGGCACCCTGGTATTCCGTGCGCTCAGCTAAAGCGAGCCAGTGAAGCATTACCGTGGTCATGGCCCGTTGTTGTATCCATCGCAATCTGGTGTTACCTCGCCGGGACAAGTTGCAGCGCCAGACAAGCGCTCCGCCATCGATTCAATGGCGCGGTTCGAACCACAGGGAGCCCTGTGCCTATGCTGGCGATGTTGAATGGTGAATTGCTCGCGCGGCGCGAGAGCGCGGAGGCATTGCCCGAGCTGAACAGGGTGTCGCAGTACGGTGATGGCCTGTTCGAGACAATGTTGGTAAGGCGCGGCGAAATACATCTGCGCCAGTTGCATCTGGCACGTCTTGCACGGGGCCTGCAGGTGCTGCAATTACCTGCTGAGCCGGGTAGTCTTGAAGCAGAGCTGGATGAATTTCTTGCAGCGATAAAAGATGAACCGGGTTACCTGCGCGTAAAATGGTTGCTCAGTCGCACCGGTACAACGACGGGCTACTCGACACGCGGCACCCGCACGCAACGCCTGTTAACGGCTGTGCAGATAGAGCCCGGCACGCAGGCCAGCGCCCCCCTGCATCTGCTGGAATGTGCAACGCGTTTGGGTTCGCAACCGTTGCTCGCCGGGTTAAAACATTGCAACCGTCTCGAACAGGTACTCGCCAGTATGGAGCTCGATGCAAAGGGCTTTAAAGAGGGACTGTTACTCGATCAGCAAGGGCGCGTGATCGAGGCTGTAAGCGCAAATATTTTTCTTGTGACTGGCGATGCCGTTGTTACACCATTGCTTGACCATGCGGGCGTTGCGGGCGTAATGCGAGAGTACCTGCTTGAGTCCTTGCTGCCCGAGCTGGGTGTGCGAGCCACGCAAGCCGAAATCGAATTACAGGGTGCGCTCGACTGCGATGCGATTTTTCTTTGTAATGCAACGCGGGGCGTCACTGCGGTCGCCTCGCTGACTACCCGTGACGGGCAACGCAGTGAATTCGCCGGTAGCAGTATCGTCGATGCAATAGGCTCCAGGGTGCGTCAAAGCATGGTGGCGACTGGCAGTAAAATGCCGCGCGACTCATGACAGGTAAAACGGCTTTGCCGGGAACCCTGGCTATTTTGTTGTTGCTTGCGGTTATTGTGGTGGCATTCGCTGGCAGGCAACTGCACAACTATTGGTTCGAAGAATTTTCCTTGCCTGCCAGCAACAGTCTGTTTCAGGTTGCCAGTGGCACCAGCCTTGCGCAGGTCATCAACGACATGAGTGCGCGCAAGCTGCTCGGTGACTCGCGCGTCGCCAAGATTGCGCTGCGACTGTTCCAGCCAGGTATTACCGTTAAAGCCGGCGAGTACCGTTTGCCGGAGCGGGCGTCCAGAGCCGGTCTGTTTGAGATATTTGCTTCCGGTGTGTCGGTGCAGCACAGCGTTACGCTGGTCGAGGGCATCACGGCGCGCGACGCTTTGCTCGAGATCAATCGCGCTCTATCTGCACTGGGTGCCGCAAGCAATGCGTCGGCAGTGAATCCTGGCGCGGCAAGTAACGGCAATGCCGAGGCGGGTGGAATCCCGGTGGATATTCAATTGAAAGCGCTGCTGTCCAGCCGCGCGCTCGAATTGATGCACGAGACCGCTAATCCCGAAGGCTGGTTCTTCCCCGATACCTACTACTTCGTGCGCGGCGAAACCGCGGAAGATATTTTGCGGCGCGCCCATCGGCGCATGCTTGCCGTGCTTGATGAAGAATGGCCGCTGCGGCAAGCCGATTTGCCTTATGCGCGGCCCTACCAGGCCTTGATTATGGCTTCGATTGTCGAAAAGGAGACCGGTGCGGTAGAAGAGCGCGAGCAAATCGCCGGTGTTTTCCTCAGGCGCCTGCAGAAGGGGATGCGCTTGCAGACCGACCCGACCGTGATCTACGGCATGCGCGAAATTTACAAGGGCAACCTGACCAGGGCGCACCTCAAGCGCGATACGCCTTACAATACGTATACGCGCAGCGGGCTGCCGCCGACACCCATTGCATTGCCTGGTCGCGGAGCCATTCATGCTGCGCTTCATCCCGCCGATGGCGACGCACTTTACTTCGTTGCGAAGGGAGACGGCAGTCACCAGTTTTCGAAAACACTTGAAGAGCACCAGCGAGCCGTGCGCAAGTACCAGGTCCTGCAGCGACGGTCAGATTATCGCTCCTCACCACCGGCATCCGCAGACAAGCCGGTGCTCAAATCGGGAGCCGGTTAGGACGCCCGGGCCCATTGCAGCGAAAAGGTAGTGCAAAGCGGCAACGCTGCAGGAAAAATCATTTGCGGGATCACGAACCAAACATGCAGCGCGGTAAGTTCATCACAGTAGAAGGCCTTGAGGGCGCGGGCAAATCGACCAACCTCGCGTTTCTCTGCAGCAGGCTGGCGCATTTCGCTGTGCGCCACGTGGTGACCAGGGAGCCGGGTGGTACGCCGTTGGCCGAGGAAATCAGGCGTTTGTTGCTGCTTCCGCGCGAAGAAAAAATGGCACCGCTATGTGAACTGTTGCTTTTGTTTGCGGCGCGCGCACAACACATAGACCAGGTTATCGAGCCGGCCCTGGCGCGTGGCGACTGGGTAGTCAGTGATCGTTTTACCGACGCCACTTTTGCCTACCAGGGGGCGGGAAGATCACTGGGTACCGACCGCGTCAATGACCTGGAAGCGCTGGTGCAGGGAACGCTGCGCCCTGATCTCACTATCTTTCTCGATGTTCCGTTACAAGTGGGTCTTGCGCGTGTCGCGAGGCGGGGTGAACTCGATCGCTTCGAGCGCGAAAAAACGGAATTTTTCGAGCGTGTGCGCGGCGCCTACCTGCAGCGTATCGCTGCGGAGCCGCAGCGGTTCGTGCATATTGATGCCAGTCGTGATTTGAGTGCAGTGCAGGCTGATATAGGCGAGGCGCTGGATGCGCTGGCAATGGAGGGGTAGGCGCGATGCCCGCGAAAGAAAAATCGCCAGCCAAAGCATCCTTGCAAGCTGCGAGCGAGTGCCTGCCCTGGCACAAGCCGCTACAAAGGGATTTGATGTTGCTGCATGCTCGCGCAGCGTTGCATCCGGCGCTGCTGTTTTGTGCACAACGAGACACAGGCAAGCAACGTTTCGCACACAGCTTTGCAGCACAGCTGGTATGCCAGCAACCGTTGCGAGCAAACGAAACGGAAAGCAGTGTTGCCTGCGGCCAATGCCGGGCCTGTGAATTGTTTCGTGCCGGCACTCACCCGGATTACCATTGGGTGGACGTACCCGAGAGCCGCCAAACTATTGGTATCAATGAGGTACGCGCCTTGATCGACAAGCTCCAGCTCAGCGCACAACTGGGCGGCGCGAAAGTCGCGATTATCACGTGCTGTGAACTGCTCACTGAAAGTGCGTCTAACGCTTTGCTAAAGGCGCTCGAGGAGCCCTCGGCAAATACGTGGTTCCTGTTGCTCGCAGAGTCGCGGCGCAGCGTGCTGCCGACTATCGCGTCGCGCAGCCAATGCGTACATTTGCCATTGCCAGCGGAGCGGGAAGTGGTCGCATGGTTGGCCCGCTATAGTGATGCGCCGGCAGCGGAATCGGCAATTCGCCGTGCGCGCGGGTTCCCTGAACGCGCGCTGGCGATAGTGCAGGGTAATTTTGACCCTGGCAGGCTGGATGAATTCGCTGAGCAGTTGTGCTCCGCTGCAATGACACCGCAGGCGCTGGCAGCAAAGCTGGAGCGAGATGAACTCGAGCCATTTCTTGACTCGCTTTCCCTGCGGTTGTTGGCCTTGCAGCGGCGATCAGCGCTGGCAGGTGGTTCACAGGCGCACAATGCGGGCGAGCCGATGCTTTCGGCCGCAGCGCTACAGGAACTCGGCGCAGTTGTGCTGGAGCTGAGGCGCAGCCTGCCTCGCTCGCCTAACCTTAAGCTTTGCCTGGAGTCTCTTGCGTATCAATTCCAGCGGATATGGCATAGCAAATTAGTATAAAAAGTAGCCAAATTATGGCGCCCCGGTAGTTGTTCCCGCATACAAACTGACAGAACACTTCGCAGCGACTATATTTGTAAGGAGCCTTGCGCGCCTGTCAATTGGAACTTGCAGATTTTTATTGCTCCGGGTCGGTCGTAAATCCCGGCGCGCTATTTTGAGTAAATGATGTACGGGAGCGGCTTTCATTTAGCGCGAGAGATGTTTGCGGTAATTACTGCTGTGCGAGCGATTGCTCGCTGAAATTTTCGTAGTGGCAAAAGTGTGGTTCAAGCTATGGGTGAGACTTTGCAAAACAGCGCCAAGAGCGGCATTTTGTCGTTGACCATCAAAGACAAGGCCGTGCTCTATGCCGCATTCATGCCCTTTCTCGAAAATGGCGGCTTATTTATACCGACCAACAAACAG
Organism: Pseudomonadales bacterium; assembly: GCA_049665845.1. GTDB lineage: Bacteria > Pseudomonadota > Gammaproteobacteria > Pseudomonadales > UBA7434 > UBA7434. The sequence continues at coordinate 7,883 of JBATGO010000391.1, forward strand.
TATGCTGTCGGCGATGAAGTTTTCATGCTGCTGAATTTGATGGAAGAACCGGAAAAGATACCGGTCGCAGGCCAGGTAGTTTGGGTGACGCCGAAGGGGGCGCAATCCAACCGTGCCGCAGGGATCGGTGTGCAGTTCAGCGCTCAGGACGATACCGCGACCAAGAAGATCGAGAATTACCTCGCCGGCATCATCGAATCCGATCGCCCGACGCATACGCTTTAACTTTAACGCGCCCGCCCAAAGGCGCGGCACTTACCGGCCTGTTATCCGGCAGCCCTTTTGTGTAGCACGCACCAGGCAATTGCTAATCGCGACCAGCCTTTCGCGCCCTTCCAGCCTTTCGTCATCGTTCCCGGCATCAGAGCTTTGTGTTTGAAGACACTTGCACGCGCAGGCGCGCACACCGTAGCATCTGTACGGCCAGGTTCCCGGGGCAAAAAAAAGCCCCTGAAACAGGGGCTTAAGACCATAGGAGTGAAACATGTGAGACTTGCGTCTCCGGATGCCGCCGGGGGAAGCGACAGCCTTAATTTCAAGTAAAGCTGAGAATTCAAAATTGTCCAATAAATATACAATTAATTTGTTTTACCTATTAAAATCAATGTCTTGCATTAGATTAAATTTCGAGCAAAAGTGCTGTTCGGTTATGCCGTTGTGATGCGACGAGTAGGTGTTATTGAAGCGTATTACGGCAGGCAATGGTCCTGGGCCGATCGATACGCGGTAATAGGGCAGCTACCTGAGCTCGGGCTGGACCAATATGTGTATGCGCCTAAAGCTGATGCGAGCCTGCGCAAGCGCTGGCGCGAACCGTTCAGCGAGTCACAGGAGCAAGCCCTATGTGAGATGGTGCGCTGCTGTAAATTGGCAGGCGTGGCAGCGGGAATCGGGTTTACCCCACGGGGCCTGATCTCGGTATCTGAGCGCGGCGCGCGGCAGGCACTGCGGAGCAAGGCTGCCGAACTTGCCGCGCTCGAGCTGGACCTGCTGTACATCCTGTTTGATGACCTGCCTTCCAGTGGCGACAGCATGGCAATTGAACAGTTGCGCATAGTCGAGGAGTTACTGCCGCGTTGCGGGGTGTCGCAGGTTGTGGTTTGCCCGAGCTACTACAGCACGGACCCGGTGCTGGAAAAAGTGTTCGGCCCGAGGCCGCGTGACTACTGGCAGCAGTTGGGCGCCGGGCTGGATCAGAGGATTGGCTTGTGCTGGACCGGCGCACAGGTTTGCAGCGAGAGTTACTCGCGGGATAATCTGGCGTTTATCGCCGAAGCTTATCGTCGCCTGCCGGTGCTCTGGGATAATTACCCCGTCAATGACAGCGCCAAACTGAGCCTACAACTGCGTTTGTACCCCTTCACCGGGCGCGAGCGCTGGCTGGCAGATTACACCGCTGCGCACATGGCGAACCCGATGAACCAGCCGCTGTTATCGTTACTGCCACTCGCGAGTCTCGCGCGACTTTACAGCGCCGCCGGGACCGTGAATTGTGATTCGATCCAGGTTAATACGCTGCCGCAAGCCTGGGGCAGGGCGGCAGAATCCATATCGCGGGAACTGGTTGCACAACTAGCAGCCGATGCAGAAGACTTCCAGTCGCGCGGACGCGACACTTTCCCGGCTGAAAGAAAGACAGAGCTACTGGCGCGCTACTGCAGTTTTCGCGAGGCGCAGGCGCGCGAAGTCATGGACTGGCTCAATGGTGAGTACGCCTTTGATCCTGAGTGCCTGACCGACTAGTTAGTCGTCGAGGTGGGCACTGAGTTGCGCATTGATAAACGGTTTCATGCGATCGGCCAGCAGTCCCATCATTGGACCCAGCCTGATTTCGACATCGACACGATCGTCCAGGATCTGCAGGCTACCGTTGATACCGCGCCGGGCGATTTCAAGTTGGTCACCGCGGCGCTCGCAGCGGCAACCGTAGTCACCCTCCAGCACACGGCGCAAGTCCTCGACGAGGCGCTCGATTTCATCGCGAGATTTCTTGTGTTGCTTCGAGATGGAAATCGTTGCCATACAGGGCTCCATTGGCAAAAGTGGTTTTGAGCAGGATTATACAGTGCAGATAAAACCCTGTTTTCGTAACGGTTGCCTCTCGCTGGCTATTCATGGGAGAATCCGGCCCCTTTTTTGCAACTGCCTGTTTCTTTGCAGGTCCGGGTCGGGCTCCTGTTGACAACACGCCGGGCATTTACAGACAACACGCCGGGCATTTACAGACAACACGCCGGGCACTTGTTGCCTACAATTTGTAAAAACCCGTTGCTGTTGCCTGGCTTGCAGTGCAGCCAGAACGGGTAGCAAAAAAGGCAGTCAAAAAGCGGACGTGGCGAAATTGGTATACGCGCTGGATTTAGGTTCCAGTGGGGCGACCCGTGAGAGTTCGAGTCTCTCCGTCCGCACCAAA
>JBATGO010000392.1:0-5672 GCA_049665845.1 Pseudomonadales bacterium
TTCTATACGGCGCTTCGCGCCAGCGCCGCGGGCGCTGGAGTTGCAGTACGCTGCAAATCTGCTGCCACCGCGCCAAAACTTTTGTTGAGCTTTCTCTCCCGCCGGTTCGAACCGGCGTCTTTCTATACGGCGCTTCGCGCCAGCGCCGCGGGCGCTGGAGTTGCAGTCCGCTGCAAACCTGCTGCCACCGCGCCAAAACTTTTGTTGAACTTTCACTGAGCACCACGGGGACAGTTTACTTTTCCGCGTCGCACAAAAGTAAACTGTCCCCGAAAAAAAACGCCCGCCTTTTGGGCGGGCGGTTTTCGACACTCTGGAGCGGGAAACCGGGTTCGAACCGGCGACCTCAACCTTGGCAAGGTTGCGCTCTACCAACTGAGCTATTCCCGCGTAAAAAGCGTGCCAAATCAATTAGCTACCTTATTTGGCGAGCCGCGTATTGTAAGTTTAAATTATTTGTTGTCAAGCTGCCCGCATTTTCTGAAATTCAACGGCCGCTATTGTATTAATGGCCTCTCACATAGCATTGCGGAGCTCGCCCCAGGCCGCCTTCATGTATACGGTCATCGACCAGATGGTCAGGATAGCGGAGACGTACAGCGCAATAAAGCCCAGTAGCTCGATGCGGTGATCGTTAAGGCTGGTCTGGCTGAGCAAGACGATGATCGCGATCATTTGCATGGTGGTTTTGAACTTGCCGATCATCGAAACCGCGACGCTTGTGCGCTTGCCGATCTCCGCCATCCATTCGCGCAATGCGGAGATTACGATCTCGCGGCCGATGATAATTGCCACCGGAATGGTGAACCACATATGCGGGTAGTTTTCGAGCAGCAGCACCAGTGCCACCGCGACCATCAGCTTGTCAGCGACCGGATCCAGGAATGCACCGAAAGGCGTGGACTGGTTGAGTTTGCGCGCCAGGTAGCCGTCGATCCAGTCGGTGATGGCTGCCAGCGCAAAAATTGACGCGGCAACGATGCCCGTCCAGTTAAATGGCAGGTAGACCACACACACCAGTACCGGAATCAGCACGATACGTAGCAGGGTGAGCGTATTGGGTATATTTAAAGCCATGAAATCCCGGGCAGTAGTATCGTGCGTAACGGCAGCGGCGGGGTTGCGATAAATCGATTTCCAGACAGCTGGGAACGGTGTGCCATTCTAGGCGCTATGCAGGGCGGCATAAACGTCCTCGGCGATTTTTTTACTGATTCCCGGTACTTTGGCAAGGTCTTCGACGCTGGCGCGATCGATCTCCTGCCAGCCGCCAAAATGCTTGAGCAGCTGCTGCCGTCGCTTTGGCCCGATACCCGCAATACCTTCAAGCGGCGAGTTGTTACGTGCCCTGGCACGCCGTGCGCGGTGACCGGTGATTGCAAAACGATGCGCCTCGTCGCGGATCTGCTGCACCAGGTGCAGCGAGCCTGCGTCAGCGGGCAGGCGGATGACATTGTCGTGACTGCCGACGAAAAGGGTTTCGAAACCGGGCTTGCGGGTTGCTCCCTTGGCGATGCCGATAATCAGGACACCCTGCACGCCGAGCGCGTCGAACACCTCGCGCGCCTGCGTCATCTGCCCCTTGCCGCCGTCGATTAACAGTATATCGGGCAGGCTTGCTTCGCCGCGGGTCAGCCGCTGGTAGCGCCGCGACAGCGCCTGTCGCATCGCAGCATAATCGTCGCCGCCGGTGATACCTTCGATGTTGAACTTGCGGTAGTCGCTTTTTTTCGCGCCCTCGCGATCGAACACCACGCAGGAAGCCACGGTCTGTTCGCCGCTGCTGTGGCTTATGTCAAAGCATTCAATGCGCCCCGGGGTGGCTTCCAGTTCGAGGTCCTGGCGCAGTTCCTCGAAGCGCTGTTCAATCTGCTGGCGGCTGTGCAGCCGCGCACTGAGATTCTGGCTCGCCGTTTCGCTGGCCATGCGTTGCCAGCGCGCACGTCCGGCGCGAACCTTGTGCACAATCGCCACCTGCTTGCCTGCGCTGTTACTGAGCGCCGCAGCCAGTGCGTCGGGTGAGGGCAACTCGCAGTTGATAATGATTTCGCCGGGCACGCCGCCGAGGCTGCCGCCGTTGCCGAGGTAGCTGTGGCCGATAAAGGCTTCCAGTAAATCTCCGGGCGACTCGGCAAGCCCGGGTTTGGGATAAAAGCTGCGACTGCCCAGCATGCGACCGCGACGCACATAAAGCGCCTGCACGCAGCCGTGACCCGCGTCAATTGCCGCCGCGAGCACGTCGATATCGCCGCGGTTGCCCTCCACGTACTGGTTTTCCTGCACGCGCCGAAGGTGCGTTATCTGGTCGCGATATAGCGCCGCATCTTCATAGGCCTGTTTGGCCGAGGCACGTTCCATCGAAAAAGTCAGTTCGGAACCCAACTCGTCATCCTTGCCTTCGAGGAACATCACTGACTGGCGCACCGTTTTGTCGTAATCTTCAGTACTGATCAGCCCGACACAGGGCGCTGTGCAGCGACCGATCTGGTGCTGCAGGCAAGGCCGCGAGCGATTGTTGTAAAAGCTGTCCTCGCACTGGCGCACCTTGAATACCTTTTGCAGCAGATTGAGGCTCTCCCGCACAGCCTGGCTGCTGGGGAAGGGGCCAAAATAGCGGCCGCGTTCGCGCTTGCTGCCACGGTAAAACGCGATGCGCGGGTATTTGTGCTCGGAAAGGTAGATGTATGGATACGATTTGTCGTCGCGAAATAAAACATTGTAGGGTGGCCGTTCTGCATTGATCAGGTTGCGCTCGAGAATCAGCGCTTCGGTTTCTGTGCGGGTTACGGTTACGTCGATGTGCGCGATCTTGCGCACCATTACTGCAGTTTTAACGCTGGCCTGTTCGCTGCGAAAATAGCTGGTGAGCCGGTTCTTGAGATTTTTGGCTTTACCGATATAGAGGTGTTCGCCCTCGGCGTCGAACATCTGGTACACGCCAGCTCGCCTTGAGCAGTTGGCCAGAAAGCTTTTGTGGTCAAAGCGCTCTGAAGGTGCGGCGCGCGCAACGGTGTCGGCAGCTCCATCGGAGGGTCTCACCGCGTTGCTTGCTAAAGGTTTTGTATTCTTGCCGGGAGGTGTTTTACTCATAAGCCGGGCGTGCGACTATTTCGGGAAGCTTGCGTCGTCTCGCTATCGCGCCGCGTTGCTGCTCTTTCGCTTTTTGACGACATTGCTATAACTACATTGCTATAACTACATTGCTGTTACGACCTTGCCGCTTTACCCAGCGGGGGTTCAGTTTTCGATAATATGGAATCGCAACGCAAGACGTACCAGTTCGACATCACTGATTACATTGAGTTTCTCGAAGGCACGCTGCCGATAAACCCGAACTGTTCTCAGGCGCAAGGCAAGTCGCTCGGCAATATTCGCTTCATCAAGACCCAGTGCTTTAAGGCGACAGACCTGTCGCTCCCTTTCAGAAAGATCCTGGAACGGGTTGCCGTTGGCTTCCCTGCTAACGGCGACTCGCCTGGCGACGCGCTCATCGACATAGGGTTTGCCGTCGTTGACTAAACGGATCGCTTCAACCATATCGCTCAGCGGCGCTTGCTTGGATAGATAGCCCAGCGCGCCTGCCTGGAAAAACAGGTCAGGGTAGGTCATATCCTCGTGCCCGGTAATGGCCAGTATCGCACATGCGGGTTCCTGTTCACGCAGCTTGCGCGCAGCGCCGAGCCCGCCGAGCCCATCCATATGCACATCGATAAGGGCCACATCGGGATGCAGCCTGCATGCAATCCTGACTGCTTCTTCGCCCGACTTTGCCGCTCCAACCAGTTCGATATCATCGACGGTGTCCAGCATCAGCTTGATGCCCTCGCGTACCATGGCGTGATCATCCGCGAGGATTACCCTTATCATTATCGTTACTCCTTCCATAGGCCAGCCTGGCGCAAGCCGGGGCAGTTGCCGGACGCTTCGCCAAAAGTGCGAAAGGCGCTCTTTCAATGGGTTTGCCCGCGCCTGGCATACCGACTGCCTCATGCATTCCCCGGTATGTATACGGCGGGCTTGCGCGTCCGAATACGCGATTGCCACGGTGCAGCATTATAAATCTTTCGCCGTAGCGGGCGCCAGCACCAGCCTTTGTTTAGCGCGCTGAAAAGGTGAATAATCGCGTTGCAATGGAGCAACTTGCGCACGCAGCGGCGCGATCACTTAAAATAACGAATTCCGCAATTCGCAGCGTTTAACCTGCGCCAGCCGGGACTCGCCCGATTCGGGTTATGAAACCAGCAACAGGTAGCCGATGGCCGTAGTCATTAAAAACTCCGCAGAACTCGATAAAATGCGCCGCGCCGGTGCGCTGGCTGCGCGGGTGCTTGAAATGATCGAGCCGCATGTGGTCGCCGGCATTAGCACGGGTGAGCTTGACAGCATCTGCCACAATTTTATTGTCGATGAGCTCGGCGCCATACCGGCGCCGCTTAATTACCGTGGCTTTCCGAAATCGATTTGCACCTCGGTGAACCAGGTGGTCTGTCACGGCATACCGTCGGATAAAAAAATATTGAAAGCGGGCGATATCATCAATATTGATATCACCGTAATCAAGGACGGCTACCACGGCGATACCAGCAAGATGTTTTGTGTTGGCAAGGTGGCGCCGCATGCAAAAAAACTTATAGAAATAACCAGGGAGTGTTTGTATATGGGCATTGAGCTGGTCAAGCCTGGCGCCACGCTGGGCGATATTGGCCATGCCATCTACCAGCATGCCACCAGGCATCATTATTCGATTGTGCGCGAATACTGCGGCCACGGCATCGGTGCGACCTTTCACGAAGATCCGCAAGTTCTGCATTACGGCAATCCGGGTAAGGGTTTGGTGCTTGAGCAGGGCATGACCTTTACCATCGAGCCGATGCTGAACCTTGGCAAGCGTCACACCAAGTTGAGCAAGCAGGACGGCTGGACCGTGGAAACCAAGGACGGGCAACTGTCAGCTCAGTGGGAGCACACGATGGCGGTCACCGCCTCGGGTGTAGAAGTACTCACCGCGCGCGGTGAAGAGTCGTTCTGACTTGAACGACACGGACACAGACCGCGCAAGCCCGGCTGCCACTGCAATCCGCGCAATACTTGATACCGGCAGTGAGGAATTTTCCGCCCGGCTAGCTGCTGCGTTGGATGCACCCGGCAGGGCCAAGCGATTCAATACGGACATGCAGGCGCAACTGGATCGCGCGTTTGTCGCCGGCGCCGATACAGAAGCGCTGTTGCATGCGCGAGCAGCGCTGGTCGATGTTTACATTACTGCGCTGTGGCAGCGCCAGGGCTGGGACGACAAGCAGCGTGTATGTATGCTGGCCGTGGGCGGTTACGGGCGCGCAGAATTGCATCCGCATTCTGACGTCGACATCGTCATCTTGCTCGACAAAGTTCCGAATAACGACAATCAGGAATGCATTGCGCGCTTTGTTACGCAGCTATGGGACAGTGGTTTTGAGCTCGGACACAGTGTGCGCACGGTAAAGGAATGTGTCGCGCTCGCAGCCGAAGACATCACAATTATGACCAACCTGCTCGAATCGAGGCAGTTGTTTGGCGATGTATCCTTGCACGAAAAAGTTGTGCAACAAACGTCGCCAGAGCGCATGTGGCCGGCGCATGAGTTTTTCACTGCCAAATGGCAGGAACAGCGCGACCGTCACCGTCACGTAGAC
>JBATGO010000393.1:0-7275 GCA_049665845.1 Pseudomonadales bacterium
ATCCTGCCCGGGCCAACCCGTGAGCCAGGATCATGTGCCAGAAGGCGCAGCAAAACCGGCTGCGCGCAGGCGAGCAATTTCGCGCGCACTGCGTGTTGCACTCGTGCTGGTATTACTGTTTGCAGCTTTTTACTGGGGTCGCCAGAGTGGCCTCGGTGCCGCCGGCGATCTGCACCAGCGCAACAAGGACCTCGCGCGGCAGGTGAACCAGCAGACGATCGCACTGCGCGAGGCCAGGGGCGACAATGTGCGCCTGGCCAAAGCCGCCGAAATCGACCGGCTCGCTGCCGAGGACGTGCGCAGCGAACTGCTCACCTATCGCCAGGAGGTCGCCGACCTGCAGCGCGATGTTGATTTTTTTCGAGGCCTGATGGCACCGGACGAAATCGAACGCGGTTTGCGTCTGCACAGTTTTGAAGTCGATCACGATCGTGCGAAAAATCGATACAGCTACAAGGCTATCATCACCAATGCAGGCGGACGTGGCGACGTGATCAAGGGCTTGCTGAAATTCAGCCTGGTAGCGGCCTCGGCAGAAGGCAATCGCGAATTTCTGCTTAGCGAATTACCTGAATTCCAGGGCAGCATGCCTGTTAGGCTGCGCTTCCGCTTCTTCCAGAATATTCAGGGTTCATTCAAATTGCCTGAAAATTACCAGCCTGTTAGCATCAACGCGTCGGCCAACGTCAGGAATGAGGCTGGGGCCAACTTCAAGATGTCGTACCGCTGGGGCAATCTTGTCAACCGGGAGCCGGGAGGTGACGAGTAATGTTTGGCATTAACAGGAAAATCAAGTCAATCGCAGGTGACCAGCCCACTTTTATTGCCAGTGGCACCGAACTGGCGGGTGAACTGCGCTTTAGCGGCCAGGTTGCGGTGCAGGGCGTTGTGCGCGGTAATCTCGTAGCCGATCAGGCAGCTGCCGATGCCAGCGTGCACGTAATGCCGGGCGGCAAGGTGGAGGGTGACATCGTCGCACCGACCATCGTTATTGAAAGTATTGTCGAGGGTAATATCTACGCGAACAAGCGGGTTGAGCTGGCAGCCGGCGCGGAAGTATGCGGCGATGTACACTACCAGGTTATTGAAATGGTGCAGGGCTCGCAGGTTAACGGCAACCTTTTGTATTCACCCGCGCAAAGCAGCGCAATTGCGGGCGAACCGGTCGACGTGATTTACCAGGGCGCGGCACTGGCCTCGCATGAAAAAGCTGTGAAAGGCTCGAAGGTGCTCAGGAACGACGCTAAAAAAACTGCCGAGCTGGCGCAAACGACTGCCAAAACGGAAGACAAGCAGAACGCGCTCATATAATTTATGGGGATATCCGGGGTTGATTGGCTGTCCAAGCTCATGGCAATTGTCGGATTTATGGCTTGCCTGCGAAGCGGGTGTCCAGTTATCGACGGCGTTGCTGGTTGGAAGGGTTGAAAGATTGAAGGTTTGAAGGTTTGAAGGTTTGAAGGTTTGGAGATTGTTCCGGTGAATGCACAAAACGGTGAGCTGCTGGTCTTTAGTGACCGTGCAGCTGCCAAAGTCAAAAGGCTGGTAGAGGAAGAGGGCAACGATGCGCTGAAACTGCGCGTGTTTGTCACTGGCGGAGGCTGTGCCGGATTCCAGTACGGATTTACTTTCGACGAACTGGTCGCCGAAGACGATGCCGTTATAGAGAACGGCGAAGTCGCGCTGGTGGTCGATGCCATGAGCTACCAGTATCTTGCCAACGGTGTGGTTGACTATGTCGAGGGCCTCGAGGGGTCGCGCTTTGTGGTCGACAACCCCAATGCCGAAACCACCTGTGGTTGCGGCTCCTCTTTTTCAGTTTGAGTTCGAAACGATCCCGCGCGTATTTGTGCTGCGCGCGCTGCACCCAGCGCGATAAGGGCCGGTAGCAGGCTGTGTCTTCCCCTGTGCTGCAGCCCCACCTTTTACATTCCCTGCCGGTACTATTGCGCTTTTTTCGCCACAGAGTTGCTTTAATAGACTAGTTTGCTAGCAGTGACAGCGTGGCACAAGCGCCGGGGCAACGTACTCCGGCGTCTGCCGTGCGCGTACAGGGCTTACTGCGGGAGGATCATTCTGGTGCTCAACGGTTGGGTCTTTGTCAGTTCGGCATGCGGCAAGTTCTCTCATCTTCCCGCCATAACCTGGTCTCGGGTGCGGCAGGGATTAGCGCCGCGCACGCTCTGCGACCGCGGTGGTGAGGCTATCCTGGAAATCTTTCGTCGACCTGCCTGGCTGGAGATCGCCCGCTGGGAGATCCTGCCCGGTAATGCCATGCCGGTCTGCCTTGAGCGTCGGCGGTTGCCGGCCAGTGATGACGCCTTGCTGCACCAGTTGCTGTGTGGGATTGCCCCGGGTGTTGCGGGAAACCGCGCGCCAGCATGTGCTTCTGAAGTAGCCGGGCAAGCGTTGGCCTGCGCTGCACAATCGGCGGTAAATATTGATGAAAGCCGGGCCGGGAACCGGGACAGGAATCAGCACAAGAAAGGGCACGAGAGCCGGGCTCCGAGTAAAGCCAGCAACAAGTCAGCGAGCGAATTGGCTTGCGATGCAACAATCGATGCCTACCTGCAGGACCTGTTAGCCGGGCCCGCAGCTCGCGTGCTCTCTATAAGCCGGGTAGCCTAGCTTTCAGCTATTTGCATTGCCGCGACGGGTGATGCGTTTCAGGCTTCGAAGCGCGCGCCCAGAATGGCGTCGTGCGTTGCGCCGGTTGCCCTTTGAAGCGCTACGCGCCTTCCTTCGATGTGGCACTGGGCCAGCCATGCGAAAGCGCAGGCTTCTATCCAGTCCGGGGCAATGCCCAGCTCACTTGTGTCAGCAAGTTTGCAGTGTGGCAATTTTTCTTGCAGCGCGCCCCGCAGTTGTTCCATAAAAAATATATTGTGCGCGCCGCCGCCGCAGGCAAAGACAGCATCCGGGCTGTGGTCCAGTGCTGCAATGGCCCGCGTTATCGTTTTGCAACCGAGTTGTACCAGGGTGGCCTGCACATCGTTTGCATCCAGTGTTTTTATTGAATCGCTCAACGTATTTTGCAGCCAGGCAAGGTTAAAGGTTTCGCGCCCGGTACTCTTCGGGGCTGGCAGCGAAAAATAGGGGTGCGTTTGTAGTGCGTCAAGCAGCGCTGCGTTAACGTTACCGGAAGCGGCCCACTCACCGTTGCGATCGTAACGCACGCCTCTGTGCAACTCGATCCAGGCATCCATCAAGCCATTTGCAGGGCCAGTATCGAAGCCGGTGCGCAGTTCGCCCTTGAATATTGATGTGATGTTGGCGATGCCGCCCAAATTTAAAAATACACAGCTTTGAATACTGTGAGGTGCGATTGCCGCATGAAATGCCGGCGCGAGTGGTGCGCCCTGGCCGCCCGCAGCTATATTGCGACGGCGAAAATCAGCGACTGTGCAAATACCTGTGTGTTCTGCAATAACATTCGGATCGCCGATCTGCAGGGTGAAGCCCGGTTCGGCCGCGCTGGCCGGGGGCCTGTGGCGTACAGTTTGCCCGTGGCTGCCTATCGCTTTTATCGAATCGGCCGTTAAATTGGCTTTGCGCAACAGCTGCGAGGTGGCGTCGGCGAAGCACGCGCCGAGTTCACGATCGAGCGGGCCCAATCGGTCGATCTCGTAATCACCGGGTGTGCACAGCGCGGCGATGCGCTTCCGCAGTTCTTTTGCGATGGGTTCGCAGTGTGTTGTGATCAAATGCGGCCGGGCGCGGGAGAGATCGACCAGTGCAGCGTCGATGCCATCAACGCTGGTACCGGACATAAGCCCGATATAGAGCTCACTCATTCTGCCTGGGAGAGGGCGGCCAGTTCAAATTGCTGGCTGAAATGTTCGAGGATTTCGCGGGTGCTGTCGATACTGCTGTTAAATGCAGGCATTTCTGCCTTGGCGAGTGTCTTGGCCTTTGGCAGTTTTTTCAGGATCGTGCGCGGATTATGATGTACGCCGTTGGCGAGGAATTCGTAATGCAGGTGGGGCCCTGTGCACAGGCCGGTGCAACCTACCTGTCCGATGATCTGTCCCTGCTTCACGCGTTGTCCCCTGTTGACGTTACGGCGATGCAGGTGCAGGTATTTGGTGGTGTAGGCTTCGCCGTGCTTTATGACCACGTACTTGCCGTTGGCTTTGGAGTAGCCTGAAGCAAGCACACGACCATCGCCTACCGAAAATACCGGCGTGCCGGTGCGCGCTGCATAATCGATGCCGCGGTGCGGTTTAACCTGTTTGGTAATCGGGTGCAGGCGACGCAGGTTAAAACTGGAACTCACTCGGGTAAAATCGAGGGGTGCGCGCAGGAAAACCTTGCGCATGCTAACGCCTTTTTCGTTGTAGTAGCCAATTTCGCCATTGTCATGCTCGTAGCGAAAGGCATTGAATTCGGTGCCGGCATTAACATATTGTGCAGCGACAATCGAACCGTCCTTTATTTTTTTACCGTCGATGTGATGCTCTTCATAGATAACCGTGAAGCGATCGCCGCTGCGCACATCCAGTGCGAAGTCCATCACGCCACCAAAAATATTCGCCATGTTCATGGTTGTGCCTGCAGAGAGGCCTGCCTTTTCTGCAGCCACCGACAGCGAATGCTCAACGATGCCGCTGCTGTGAACGCGTTTTATTTCCGGCTCGCGAACATTGTGTTCAACGAGGAAGGCATCGCCATCCGGGACAAAATGAATGGTTTCCAATTGTGATTTCACGCGACTGATACGCGCTAGCTCACCAAGATGGTCGAATTCAAAATTTATCGATTCGCCGGGAATAATAGTGGCCAGCGCCTTGCCTTCGCTGCCGGCTTGCATCACCGCGTGCACAGTATTCGCGCCAAGATCAACCGAGGCGAACAGCCCCGACAAGGTATCGCCACGCTTGACCTTGCGTGATTCTGTTTTTGGTGGATTGAGTTCTTCTGTCGCCGCTTCGACAATGGTTTCGCTATCGGCCGCTTCGGCGGATACTTTCCCGGGTTCTTGCTCAGGCTCATGCAGGCTCAGAGGCAAGTCGACGACTACGCGCTCAGGCGTTTTTACGCCGCCAAACGGTGCGGTGACCGCGAGCACAATTGAGCACATCGCGAGACTCAACACGACCAGGTGTATGCGCGTGAGCTTGCCCAGCAAAGCAAGCGACGCTTGCAGCAGTTCTGGTGCAAGCACAGGCAATGAGCGCCCGAAACCTGCTTTATTGGCAGGTTTGCGTGGAGTTGCGTGCCTCGGGTTGGTCATGGCGTCAGGGTTTTCAGGCTGTGGCGTTTGCTAGGTGATGGATTCTGTTGCTAGGCTGCCGTTATTCCCGGCGAGTGTTGCCGTCTAGTTGCCGTCTAGTAGAACCGGCGAGCGCTACTTGCAGGCCTTGTTTTCAGTGCGAACATTCTCGCCGCATTGGCAAAGTGCGCCAACTATCAGTAAAAGTATAACAAAGATTGTATTTTTCCCACTGCATGCTTCTCGAATTGTGTTTATTTCGTGCAGGCTATTTCATCGCCGACGGCTCTTGTGTAAGGTGCGCCTGCTAGCCGGAGGGTGCGCCGTTTGCCCCGCAGCGCGACTGATTGCCCCCGGCCAATATTCAACCTGTATGTGGAGCCAAGCGGAATGCCAAGCGACGTCCTAGCCGAACTGGCGCAGCGGGAATTACTCGCCCAGAGCACGGCCGATGAAGAATTGCGCGAGCATTTCACGTCGTCATCGCGCACTGTTTATTGCGGCTTTGACCCTACCGCCGACAGCCTGCATATTGGCAGCCTGGTTCCTTTACTGGCCTTGCGCCGCGTGCAGCTGGCCGGCCACAAGCCGCTGGTGCTGGTGGGGGGCGCGACCGGCCTGATTGGCGATCCCAGTTTCAAATCTGAAGAACGCAAGCTCAACAGCGCCGATACGGTAGCGATGTGGGTGGAACGCCTGCAAGCCCAAACCAGTCGCTTCGTTGATTTCGATTGTGGTAGTAACGCGGCCGAGATCGTCAACAACCTGGACTGGACCGCAGGTGTGAGCGTGCTCGATTTCCTCCGCGACGTTGGCAAGCACTTCGCGGTCAACGCGATGATTAATAAAGAATCCGTGCGCCAACGGATTGAGCGTGAGGGAGAGGGCATCTCTTTCACAGAGTTCAGCTATATGGTTCTGCAAAGTTTTGATTTTGCCCAGCTCTACAAACAACACAACTGCACGGTCCAGATTGGTGGCAGTGACCAGTGGGGCAATATCACCGGCGGTATCGAGTTAACCCGGCGCATGCACCATGGGCAGGTTTACGGGATTACGCTGCCGTTAGTGACCAAGGCCGACGGCAGCAAGTTCGGCAAGACCGAATCCGGCACCGTGTGGCTGGATGCCGGCAAAACTTCGCCCTACGCGTTTTACCAGTTCTGGATGAATACGGCCGACGCCGATGTGTATCGTTTTTTGCGCTACTTCACGTTTCTGCCGGTGCAACAGCTGGTCGACATCGAGCGCGAAGACGAGCAGCGCAGTGGCAGGCGCGAGGCGCAGGCCGTATTGGCGCAAGAGGTTACCCAACTCGTGCATGGCGCAGCAGGCTTTGCTGCGGCGCAGCGTATCAGCCAGGCGTTGTTTGCAGGTGACCTTACCGCGTTGACCGAGAATGATTTTGAACAGTTGGCGCAAGACGGTTTGCCCTGTACCGATGTAAAGCTTGCCGAGCAAATGTTGGCCGAATTGCTGGTGGAGACCGGGCTTGCTGCCACACCGCGTGGCGAAGTGACCATGGGCCAGGCTCGCAAGTTTATCGAGGGTAATGCAGTCAGCGTAAACGGTGAAAAAGTGAACGACGTAGCGCTTGTTCTGTGCGCTGCCGATGCGCGCTTCGGTCGGTTTCATTTGCTGAAACGCGGCAAAAAGCTCTTTCACTTGCTGCGCTGGGTCTGAGCCGTCGGGTCGTGAAAAAATGGCGGGCTGGGCTTTCCGGCTATAAATGTACATTTATTGATCAAGCATTGCCTGCCTGAAACGGCGCATCGCGACTATGCTTATTCCTTGAATACAAGCGCGCTGTGGCAATGCATCAGTCGGTTGCCAATGCCAGTCATTTATATTTGACAATCGCATGCTGTATATTATGCAATCAGCGCGCTGACTGTTGCCCTGTCAAAGGATGGAAGAATACAAACCGTGAAGATCAAATTATCCGCTATTCCGGCCATTACTGTTGTCGCCTGCTTTGCTTGCACCGCATCAGCTGCCGATTCCGACGGTGACGGGATGAGCGATGCATTTGAAACCCTGCATGGCTACATTACGAACAATCC
>JBATGO010000394.1:0-6804 GCA_049665845.1 Pseudomonadales bacterium
GGCTTGATGAAAGAAAGTGTCGCGCAACTCGCTGCGGAGTTCGATAGCGCGAAGCTGGCAGGGCTCGCACTATGGCAGTTCCTGTTGTTTGGCGCTGCGATCACCGCGGTCATACAGTCGAGTTCGGCCACCATGATGATCGCGCTCACTGCGCTTTACGGGAACATTATCGATCTACCCGCGGCAGCTGCAATTGCGATAGGCGCCGATCTTGGTACAACCACAACGATGATAATCGGCGCCCTGCCAGGTTTGCCCACCAAAAAACGCGTAGCGCTGGCGCATGTTATTTTCAATATCGTAACCGATTCGATCGCGTTTATTTTTCTGCTGCCGCTGCTCGGCTTGCTCACCGCTGTTGGATTCACCGATCCGATGCTGTCGTTGGTAGCCTTCCATTCGCTGTTTAACGTAATTGGTATCGCGTTATTCTTGCCCTTTTTAAGCGTATTCGCCAAGTGGCTCAGTCATCGCTTTGAGCAGCAGTATGCGCACGAATCGCAATTTATTACCCATGCTACCGACGAAGTGCCCGAGGCTGCGATCAGCGCGATCGAGCTGGAAACCGCACATTTGCTTTTTCGCGTGTTCGAGCAAAATCGCAGGGCTTTTATGCCACCGCTTTCGCAACCGGCTGGGTATTCTCCGGTGCCGTTCAATGGCAGTCTGCCAGGTGCACAGGTAGCCTATGATGATCTGTATCGCAGAACCAAGCAGCTGGAGGGCGAGATCATTGCGTTTACAGTTGGAGTACAAAAACGCGAGCTGAAAGAAAACGAACTGTTGCGACTTAACCAGTTGCTGGGAGCAGTTCGCAATGCTGTCCACTCAGCCAAGTCGCTGCGCGATATTCGCCACAACCTTGTGGAGTTCGAGGAATCACCGGTACAGGAAATCAATGCTTTCCGCAATCATGTGCGCAGCGTAATGACTGCCTTCTACAGCGAGCTTTTCCGCTTGCCGGCAGCACCAAATGCCAGTTTTTCCGACTTTGCAGAGCTTATTGAAAAAATCCATGCCTGGCACAACCAGTTACACGCGGATATCCTTCGCAACATCTCGCTTGAGCGGGTCGATGAGGCAGCGGTGTCTTCACTGCTGAATGTCAATCGCGAAGTACTCAACTCCAATATTGCGATCGTGATGGCAGTAAAGGAGTATCACCTCGCGCCGGCAGAATCAGCGGCGCTTCAGGATTTGCCGGGAAGTGCCTGATCTGTTTGTTCGGGTGTCAGCGCCTGCACGGCCGCGCATGCAACTACATCGCCCAATACATTTACCGCACTGCGACACATGTCTAGTATTCGGTCTACACCGAGAATCAGCGCTACACCTGCTGCCGGAATACCGACCCCTTCGAGTACCATGCTCAGGATGATAATACCGGCGCCGGGCGTGGCGGGCGAGCCCACCGATGCAGCTACCGCCATTGTCACGATAAACACGTAATTGGCAAGACCCAGCTCAACGTTGAATACCTGTGCAAGGAATACCGTTGCTACGCCCTGGTAAAGCGCGGTGCCGGTCATGTTGATGGTGGCGCCCAGAGGCACAAGGAAGCGCGCTATGTCCGGCCTGATACCGAGTTTGTTTTCCACCACCTCCAGGGTCACCGGCATCACCGCAGCAGAGCTGCTGGTTGAGAAAGCGAGCAGCAATAATTCCCGCATCTGTTTTGCGAATTCGGCAATTTTTCCGGTAAGTGCGAAAAAAGCCACTGCGAAATAAACACCTGCCATCAGTAGCAGGCCGAGCAAAACGGTACCAACATAAATAGCCATACCCGCGAGTACTTCGACGCCCAGGTTTGCCACCAGCCGCGTAATCAGGCCGTATACAGCATAGGGGGCAAGCAGCATTGCCCAGGAAACAATACGCAAGCTGACTTCCTGCAGCGCAGCGAGCAGGTCAAATAATGGCTTTGCCTGTTGCGCAGGAATCGAGAGAAGCGCAGCGCCCAGTACGCCAGCGAACAGTATGACCTGCAGCATCTCTCCGGATGCCATCGACGCCAGCGGATTCTTTGGGATCAGCCCCGACACTTTTTCCGGTAACTCCGCGGCAGCGGGGAAGCCCTTGGCCACCTGGCTGGTCAGCGGTGCAGTGTTCGCACTGGCCAGGTCTCCGGCTTCGATATAACTGCCGGGCTGGATTTGCAGCGCGAGGAATATGCCAATCGCCGCGGCAAGCGCTGTGGATAACAGGATAAATACAATCGCAAACAGCCCATTTCGCTTCATTGCCTGTGGGTTATTGTTTGCGGCCAGCCCCCGCACAATGGAGGCCAGTACCAGCGGTACCACGATCATTTGAATGATGGCCAGAAAAACTTGCCCCGGCAGCGCCAGCCAGGCGGTTACGGTTTTAACCGTAGTGAGTTCGAACAGGCCTAGATCGGGCCCCAGCAATATGCCAGTAACAACGCCGCACAGTAACGCGATCAGGACTTTTAACCACAACCTGCCACGGATCAGCTTGTCGAATTGATCGCTTATCGTTTTGAGTGGCTGCAGAATGGGTTTTTGATGCATGGCATTCCGTTCTGGTGATGAGCCCGCCAGGCCCGCGCCGGACAACGCATACTATAAAATAAGGCTGGCAGCGCCAAAAAGCGTATTTCCCATGCAATTTCGATAACCGGGCGGTTGAGATAACTCTCCCATCAAAATCGAAATTGCGAAGGCTGTATTGTGATGAGAATTCTACGGTATAGTTGTTACCAAAGATATTCGGCATAGCCTGATGCCGATAATATTCTTGCTTGCGGTGAAATAACTATGCAGACAGGAAGTGCGTTTGAAATTTTCGCGCTGGCGGGCGCACTGGCAGGCGGGCTGGGCCTGTTTTTACTTGCAATCGTAATGATGACAGACGGGCTGCAACTCGCTGCCGGCCCCTCGCTCAGAAAGTTGTTGTCAGACTGGAGCAGTACACCGCTAAAGGGTGTCTTTTCCGGGTTTGCAATGACGGCCCTGGTCCAGTCATCGAGCGCGGTGACGGTTGCCTCGCTGGGATTCGTCAATGCCGGCTTGATCAGCGTCCGACAATCTCTCGGCATAGTTTACGGGGCCAATGTAGGTACAACCGTTACCGGTTGGCTCGTCGTGCTGGTGGGATTTGAACTGAACGTTCAGGCCTTCGCATTGCCGCTGATTGGCGCTGGTATGCTGTTACGCCTGTTCAAAAAATCGGGCAGAGCGCCTGCATTCGGTTTGGCGATGGCAGGTTTTGGCCTGTTTTTTCTCGGCATTGATATCCTGAAAAGCGCGTTCGAAACCATGGTGCAAACCTTTGATTTCGAACAAATCAATGCGCAGGGTATACGTGGCCTGGTCAGCGGTTTTCTGATTGGCATCGTGCTGACCATTCTTACCCAGTCATCCAGCGCTTCTATCGCGTTAACAATCACAGCGGCGTCAAGCGGGGTGATCGACATTTATCCTGCCGCGGCAATGGTAATCGGCGCAAACCTCGGAACCACTTCAACCGCAGTGATCGCCTCAATAGGCGCAACCTCCAATGCACGGCGCGTGGCGGCGGCACAAGTGCTTTTCAATGGTACGACCGCCATCGTTGCCTTTATTTTACTCCCGGTTCTTTTCTTGATAATTGGTAATATCGAAAAAATCGCCGGCCTGAATACCGAGCTGGGGGTGACACTGGCATTGTTTCATACGGTGTTCAACGTTTTGGGTGTGCTGCTTATATTCCCGTTCAATGACCGGCTGGCTGTATTTCTGCAGCGAAGATTTCTGTCCTGGGAAGAGAAAGAATCTAACCCGCGCTATCTGGACAGGTCCATTGCGGTTACACCGGTGCTCGCAGTCAACGCCGTAACGCTGGAGCTACAGGCTATAGCAGGAAGAATAGTCGAATTATGTGACAAGTCTTCTAATTTTCTTGACCCGGATATCCAGCGAATAAAAGCAGAAATAAAAGTGATAAAAGTATTATCGCGAGAGGTTTCCAGGTTTATTGCGAGTGTTGAGGGTGCTGCCTTGTCTGAAAAAACCGTCAATAATCTTGCAGTGCTGATGCGCATCGATCAATACTTGCTTGCGTGTACAGCCTCTGCAGAACATCTTGCGGAGCTGGTCAGTGGACAGGAGCAGATCGCGCCGGGAGATTTGCAAAAGGACTTGTTGAATTTTTCCATGCATGCAGTGAGCGCGATGCGCCAGACCATGCCCAATAAAATGTCAGGCATCGATATGCTCGAGGAAGTCTATGCCCATTTGCATGCAGAATATGAGCAGGTAAAAAGCAATTTGATACTTTACGCTACCCGCTCACGTATTTCCGTTTCGCAAATGTCAGAGTCGGTGGAATTCGTTACAGAGCTCATGCATTGTGTAAAACAATGGAAGAAAGCCATGCAGCGTTTACATGCAGTGCAAGTCGATCTGGGTTCTGTCGAAGCCGATGACGCTGAGGAGCCGCTGAACCTGACAGCCGCTTAATTTCAAGAGAAAATTTTATGGCGACCTTAACATTTTTGGGTGCAATAGAAGGCGTTACCGGCTCGATGTACTTGCTGGAGACAGAATCAAGCAGGGTATTGCTGGAGTGCGGTTTGTTCCAGGGTGGTCGCGAAGTCGAGCGCTTGAATGCGCAGCCGTTTCCCTTTGACCCTGCTGGCATCGACGCGGTGATTCTCTCTCACGCGCATCTCGATCATTCTGGTCGATTGCCGTTGCTGGTTTCACAGGGCTATCAGGGCGATATATTCATGACCTGGTCTACCTGCGACCTGATCGATGTATTGCTGAACGATGCTGCCGGTTTACAGGCACGCGATGCGGAGTGGGAAAACAAAAAAAGGAGAAGGGCGGGCAAGGAGGAGGTTGAGCCGCTGTACACGCCGGAACATGTGGAAGAAACCTTGCGCCGCTGCCACGGTTTGGCTTATCACAGCAGGGAAAAAGTGACGCAGGATATTGAGCTGCGATTCTCCGATGCGGGCCATATTCTGGGCTCCGCAATCGTGGAAATATTTATAGGTGGGGAAGGCGCAGAGAAGACGCTGGTTTTTTCCGGCGACCTGGGCAATTCACAAGCCGCTTTGCTGCGCGACCCGGAAACCCTCGACAGCGCCGATGTCTTGCTTCTCGAGTCGACCTATGGTGATCGGGATCATCGCTCAATGGAAGAAACGCTACAGGAGTTTGAAGAGGTTATTCTGGATGCCTCGGAAAACGGCGGGAATATATTGATACCTTCATTTGCTGTTGGTCGGACGCAGGAAATTATTTTTCGGCTTGGCGAGCTTTATCAAAAAGGGCTGTTGCGCCATCATGCCATTTATCTCGATAGCCCCATGGCAATCGCTGCCACCGAAATCTATCACCGCCACCAGGACATCTACAACCTTGAAGATCGCTCGATGATAGAGCGCCATGCAAAAACCTCAGGTTCGGCGCGTAAAAACCTGCACTCCTTCCTGCCTGTGCTGCGTTACTCGACGACCACCGAGGAATCCATGGCGATTAACAAAATCGACAGTGGGGCCATTATTATTGCCGGCAGCGGCATGTGCAATGGAGGAAGAATACGACATCACCTGAAACATAATCTCTGGCGTAGGCAGTCACACGTTGTATTCGTCGGGTTCCAGGCGATGGGCACGCCTGGCCGGGCGCTGGTAGACGGCGCAAAAACATACAGGATTGCAGGCGAAGAGATTGTCGTTAAAGCCCGGATACATACGCTTGGCGGTTTTTCAGCGCACGCGAGCCAGTCCCAGCTGGTTGAGTGGTTACAGCATTTCAATGCGGTTGTACCGCGGCTCTATTTGGTGCATGGGGAGGAAGAGGCCAAAAAGACATTGCGTTCGGTTGTCAAAAAGCAGGGCTGGGATGCCGAGATCCCTGCGCTCGGCGAGGTGATTACTATCTAGCTGTCGAGTGCGCTATGCAACGCCTGTTACCCGGCGCGCCGCATGCGCTGAGCATGAAAAATTATGGCCACTTTTTTGCCTCCGCACTGATCCTGCTCGCACAGACGAAAAAACCCTGATCTGGTAATCGAAATTGTATATTGGTGGGCCCTCGGAACCTGACATTTTGTTAACCTCGCAAGCGGTAAAAGCCACGCTAAAGCGCTTTGGACGCCCTGTCTTGCCCTTGGGGCGCCCTGTCGTGCCAAAGCCTCGATTTAGCTCTCAGGCCACGAATATCGCAAGGGAAACTGCTAATCTGCCGCGATAAAATAAACGGCGCTGGCGTCGTATTTACGGTACTTGTTTCCCATGCCCCGAGCAATCGCTGCAATCAAACATTCCCTCAGAATCATTACCGGCTGTGTTGCCTGCGGCACCGCTTTGCTGGCTGCCCCGGCGCTTGGCTTCGACGTTGAAGCCAATAGTATCGACAACGAAATTTATATTCTGCTGATTAACGACAACCCTGCCACCAGCTACGAATCGATTTCCATCGATAACGTCCCGCCGGGCCTGGTGAGTTCGGCCAGCGCCAGCATTGTTCCTGCGTCGGTGGCTGCCGGCGGCAGCGACCTGGCCGCAGTTAACTTCAGTGTCGACGCCGCTGCAGCATTGGGTGCTACCGGCAATTTATCTTTAACTGTGTCGGGCACGGTGGGCGGCCAGGCGGTTGATGTTGAATTAACTGTGCCGCTGGAAGTGGTCAGCAGCGCAGACGCCGCGCAAGGGTTCGTGGGGTCCACGATACCCTCGCCTGATCCCGGTGGTGTCGATAGCGATGGTGACGGTGTAAGCGACGCGCTGGAAATCGCGTTTGGTGCAAGCCCGTTGGATAGCGAGTCTTTACCTGGCCAGGCTGGCGCAAC
>JBATGO010000395.1:0-3157 GCA_049665845.1 Pseudomonadales bacterium
CAGCAAAACAGATTGCAGACTTTGGTTTAAAGCACAAAGCCCGTGAATTGGCGCAACAACACGGCGTGCCCCTGCTGCCGGGAAGCGACGTCATTGCCAACGCAAGTGATGCTGCGCTAGCAGCAGACAGTATTGGTTACCCGGTGATGCTGAAAAGCACAGCAGGTGGCGGCGGGATCGGCATGCAGTTGTGTAACGATCGGGCTGCACTTATTAAGGCCTGGGACAGCGTATCAAATCTGAGCGCCAGGAACTTTGCCAACGCTGACTTGTTCCTGGAAAAATTCGTTCCTCACGCACGTCATATTGAGGTGCAGATATTTGGTGATGGCAAAGGTGGCGCAATCGCGATCGGCGAACGCGACTGCTCGGCGCAAAGGCGCAACCAGAAAGTGCTGGAAGAGGCGCCGGCACCAAATCTTTCCCAAGCCGTAAGGGAGCAACTGCATAATGTAGCAGTAGGCCTGGCCTGTGCGGTTGATTACCGCAGTGCAGGCACTATTGAGTTTATTGTCGATGCAGTAAGTGAAGACTTCTATTTCCTGGAGGTAAACACACGCTTGCAGGTAGAGCATGGCGTAACCGAAGAAGTATACGGAATCGATATCGTGCGCTGGATGATCGAGCTGCCGCTCGGCAGTATGCCGCCGCTGGCCAAACTGGAAAAATCCCTCACACCGCAGGGGCATGCCATCCAGGCGCGGGTATATGCCGAGGATCCGGCCCGGAATTTTCAACCCTGCGCGGGCTTGCTATCGCATGTTCAGTTACCAGAGGAGGCTGAAACCCGCAGGCTGGATCACTGGATCGAAGCTGGCATTGAAATCAGCCCCTACTTCGACCCAATGCTTGCCAAGGTTATTGCTAAAGGTAGCGATCGCGACGCTGCGCTTGACGAGCTTGGCAAGATGCTTGCCGAGTTCGAGATTTATGGCGTGGAAACAAACATCGATTATCTGTCGGCTTTGCTCACGCATAAACCGGTAGCGGACGGTCGTTGCGAAACGGCAACCTTGTCTGCATTTTTCTATAGCCCGAGCTCAATTGAAGTTATCTCGCCAGGCACACTTTCGACGGTGCAGGACTGCCCGGGTCGCACCGGTTACTGGAGTGTTGGCATTCCGCCATCCGGGCCATTCGACAGCCTGAGTTTTCGACTTGGTAACAGGCTCCTGGGTAATGACGAAAACGCTGCAGGACTTGAGATGACGCTGGCAGGTGCCCAGCTACGCTTCACGGCGAGTACCCGCATTGTACTGTCCGGCGCGAATGCCGAGGCCAGCATCGATGGCAGGGCCATACCGCTCTGGTCTGTTTGCCAGATCGAACCCGGTGAAACACTGCACGTCGGTAAGATCGGGCCTCACGGGATGCGCACCTACCTGCTTGTTGCTGGCGGCTTGCAATGCCCTGATTACCTG
Source organism: Pseudomonadales bacterium (assembly GCA_049665845.1). Lineage (GTDB taxonomy): Bacteria > Pseudomonadota > Gammaproteobacteria > Pseudomonadales > UBA7434 > UBA7434. The sequence continues at coordinate 1,422 of JBATGO010000395.1, forward strand.
GGCTCGCGCGCCACTTTTACGCTCGGCAAGTTTGGTGGCCACGCCGGACGCGCATTACGCAGCGGGGATATCCTGCATTTAGTAAAAAAACAGCACGGCGAAGCAAACGTCAAACCAGGAACAAGCCTGAAAACAACAGCAAGACCATCGCTGTCGAATGCCTACCAGCTCAGGGTCATACCGGGGCCGCAAGGTGCCCCTGAGTATTTTTCGCAGGCTTATATCGATACTTTTTTTTCTGTCGAATGGGAAGTGCATTTCAACTCGAGCCGCACCGGCGTGCGCCTCATTGGCCCGAAGCCGGAATGGACTCGAAGCGATGGTGGTGAGGCTGGCTTACACCCTTCGAATATTCACGACAATGCCTATGCGATAGGTGCAATAGACTTTACCGGAGACATGCCTGTCATTCTCGGCCCCGACGGTCCCTCGCTGGGCGGCTTTGTTTGCGCAGCAACCGTCATTTCTGCTGATCTTTGGAAAATAGGTCAACTCGCTGCGGGGAATAAGGTTCAGTTTGTGCCAGTCGATTCACAATCCGCAGTAGCGCAGTTGCGAGCAAATAGTAAAGCGATCGCAGCGCTCGAAAAACTTTCTCCACAAACCAAACCTGCGGCCTCGCTGCCTGAGCTGGTTTCATTCAACACACCGACGGGTACTCAAGTTACCATCCGCCCGTGTGGCGACAGCAATCTTCTGGTGGAATACGGCCAACATGTTCTCGACATTGAGCTCAGGTTCCTGGTTCACCGCTTGATGCTAGCCTTGCAGGAAAAACCCGTAAAAGGACTGCTGGACCTTACGCCGGGTATCCGCAGCCTGCAGGTCCACTATGATTGCCTTCGAATTACTCGCAGTGAACTTATCGATCTTATAGAGGCACTTGCAAACGAGATCGCACATTATCCTGAAAGCGCTGTTGAATCGCGCATTGTTCATCTACCGCTGTCCTGGGATGACGAACAGTGCCGCATGGCGATCGAAAAATACCAGCAAGTTGTGCGCAAGAATGCACCATGGTATCCCTCAAATATAGAATTTATCCGTCGAATAAATGGTCTCGAAAGCATCGAAGCCGTTAAGGATATTATTTTTTCTGCCAATTACCTGGTGATGGGTTTGGGTGACGTCTATCTTGGCGCGCCTGTCGCGACGCCGATAGATCCGCGCCACCGCCTGGTTACGACGAAGTACAACCCGGCAAGAACCTGGACGGCAGAAAACTCGGTTGGCATTGGTGGCTCCTACCTCTGCATTTATGGCATGGAGGGCCCTGGCGGATACCAGTTCATTGGTCGCACACTGCAGATGTGGAACCGGTATAGAAAATCCGGGGCTTTCAGCAAACCATGGTTATTACGCTTTTTCGACCAGATACGGTTTTATCCTGTTTCTGCCGATGAATTACTGCAGATCAGGAAAGATTTCCCGATTGGCAATTACCCGATAAAAATTGAAAAAACACGGTTTGATCTCGCCGCTTACAAAAAATTCTTAAAAACAAATGCCGCGTCGATCGATGAGTTTGTTGAGCGTCGTAACCATGCATTTAATGCCGAGCTTGATCGCTGGAAAAAAAGTGGTGAGTTTCATTTCGAGCAGGAAACGCCGGAATTACAGCCCGAGCCAGACGAAGTACCTGCAGGCATGGTCAGCATAGACAGCCCGGCAACCGGGAGCATTTGGCAGGTAAACGTCGTGGAAGGCGACAGGACAGAGCCCGGACAGTGCCTGAT
>JBATGO010000396.1:0-7443 GCA_049665845.1 Pseudomonadales bacterium
GACCTGCCGCCATTCACACTGGTTGGCGCGACCACGCGCGCGGGTTCGCTCACGTCGCCGCTGCGCGATCGTTTTGGCATTGTGCAGCGCCTCGAGTTTTACGCCCTCAAGGACCTGGCACATATTGTCGAACGCGCGTCTGCTTTGCTGAATATAGGCATAGAAAGTGCCGGTGCTATCGAAATCGCTCGCCGCTCGCGCGGCACGCCGAGGATTGCGAATCGCCTGTTGCGGCGCGTGCGCGATTTTGCCGAGGTCAAGCACCAGGGTGTGGTGACAGCAGCCGTGGCAGACAGTGCACTGAATACATTGAATATCGACCCGCAAGGCTTCGATCATATGGATAGACGCCTGTTGCTGGCCATTATCGAAAAATTCGACGGCGGGCCGGTCGGAGTTGATAACCTGGCTACCGCGATCAGCGAAGAGCGCGGCACCATAGAAGATGTGTTAGAGCCCTACCTTATACAACAGGGCTTCCTGCAGCGCACGCAACGTGGGCGCATCGCGACGCGACGTGCCTATGAGCATTTCGAGATCGTGCCGGTAAGCGACGAGCTGTTTGACTGAATTGCGCGGCAATATTTTGCAATCTCACTTTACATTAAATTTGCGTGTTTATATCGAAGATACTGACGCGGGTGGCATTGTTTATTACGTTAATTACCTGAAATTCATGGAGCGTGCGCGCACCGAGTTTTTGCGCAGCCTGGGCCTTGGCAAGGCTGCGTTGTTTGCCGATGAATTGATGTTTGTGGTGACCGCCTTGCAAAGCGATTACCTTGCATCGGCAGGGCTCGACGATGAACTAAGTGTAAGTGCCTGCGTCAAACGGGTTGGCCGAAGCTTCGTTATTTTTGACCAGCTAATTGAAAGAGCCAATGATGCGCCACAATTGTTGTGCCGTGGCGAAACCAAAGTGGCCTGCGTGTCGCGTGAGACGCGCAAGCCGGTGGCAATGCCCAGGGCATTGCGGGAAAAGTTGGTGGCAAGGATCGAGCCGGATAATGTTGATGAATAGTGTCTGGCGGTTGCTGGCTGCAATGAAACTACCCCACTTTCATGACACGCTGTAAATACATCCATGTACGCTCGCGGGCGGCGTCCATGCCGCCCGACGGTCATGAAAGTGGGGCAGTTCCAATACAGCCGCAACGTGCAGATCACGGCGCGCTGGCAATCTATAAGCACAAGAAGGCAAATTCGTGACAGAACAACTCTCAATCTGGCAACTCATCATCGAAGCCACACTGTTGGTGCAATGTGTGATGGCTGTGCTGGTACTCGCCTCGCTGGTTTCCTGGGTAATGATATTCCAGCGCGCCGAAGTGTACCGGCGCGCGCGGCGCGCACTGCTGCACTTCGAAGATGAATTCTGGTCCGGTATCGACCTTAGCCAGCTCTATCGCTCCGGCAACGAACGCGCCGAACGCGGAGTCGTAACCGGCGTAGAAGCCATCTTTCGTGCCGGTTTCCAGGAGTTTTCAAGGCTTCGGCAACAGGGCGGCATGGAGTCCGATGCCCTGATGGCCGGCAGCGAGCGCGCCATGCGCGTGGCCCTGGCACGACAGGAAGAGGAGCTTGGCAAGCACCTGCCGTTTCTCGCCAATGTCGGTTCGGCAAGCCCCTACATTGGCCTGCTCGGAACCGTGTGGGGGGTGATGAATTCTTTTCGCGGGCTCGCCAACGTGCAGCAGGCAACACTTGCATCCGTCGCGCCGGGAATATCGGAAGCGCTCATTGCAACTGCAATGGGGCTTTTTGCCGCGATTCCAGCGGTAATCGCCTACAACCGTTATTCCTCGCGCGTAGATATGCTGCTGGGACGCTACGAAACCTTTGCTGAAGAATTTTCCAGCATCCTGCACCGGCAAATTCACGCTGCGCGCCGGAGCTGATACGTGTCGGGAATTCGCGCAGGCAGGCGCTCGCACAAAAGGCGCAAACTGATCGCCGAGATCAACGTCGTGCCCTATATCGACGTCACGCTCGTGTTGCTGATCGTGTTTATGGTTACTGCGCCGCTGCTGATGCGCGGTGTCGACGTCGAGTTGCCGCGCTCGCCGGCTACGCCAATCGACAAAAACAGCGAGGAGCCGCTCATTGTTTCGCTCAAGGCCGACGGCAGTTTCTACATCAATCTGGGTGCCGAACCCGAGCAGCCGGTGGCTCTCGACCGCATGATGCGCCAGGTTGCGAAAGTGCTGGAACAAAAACCCGAAACACCGGTGCTGGTTTGGGGCGATAAAAAAATTGCCTACGGTGAAGTGGTAAGCCTGATGAGCGCGTTGCAGGGCGCGGGTGCGTCGGCAGTCGGTCTTGTGACCGAAGCACCTTAGCGATCCTGTAAAGATACTGATGGCGATAGCGGCGGCACATTCAGGTTCGCAATGGCACAGTTACCTGTTGCCGATACTCGCTGCGCTGGCAGTACATGTGGTGCTCGCGTTCCTGATGGCGGGTGGTTTGAGCGCAAGCACCGAGCGCAAACTGGTGCAGCCGCACAAGGTTATCCGCGCTTCCCTGGTCGAGCTCAAGCCGATGCCGAAGCCCGCGGTGCAAAGGCCTGCGCCAGTGCAGCAAAAAGTGGAGAAGCCAAAGCCTGTAGTGCCGCCAAAATCCGCGCCCGGCAAGGTGAAGCAGGAAGAAAAGAAAAAACCTGCGGTCGATCGCGCAGCAGAGGCGCGCCGCCAGCAACAGCAACAAGAGCAGGAACTGAAAAAAATACAGGCGCAGCGCGAACAGGAACGCCTGGCAAATTTGCTGGCGCAGGAAGAGGCAGAACTTGAAGCGGCAGCGGAATTCGAACAGGTCGCAGCCTATGTTGCGGCTATGCGCGCTGAGATTGCGAGTTACTGGTCGAGGCCGCCTTCGGCTCGAAACAACATGGAGGTATTGCTGTCGATCAGGCTGCTGCCGAACGGTGACGTCGTGAATGTGGCGGTAAAAAAAGGCAGTGGCAACGCCGCGCTGGATCGCTCTGCGCTGCACGCGGTAGAAAAAGTAGGGCGTTTCGACATGTTGCGCGATATGCCAGGCAGCTTGTTTGACAGGCATTTTCGCAATATTGATATTGTATTTCGACCAGAGGACTTGCGTTTGTGAATAGCGTTAAAAAACCGGTGAATTTTGTTCACGCGATTATCGTATTTGTTCTCTGCGCACTTGCAGTACAAGTGCTGCGCGCGGATTTGTTGATAGAAATAACCGAGGGTGTCGATAATCCGGTTCGCATAGCAGTCGTACCTTTTGCGCACAGCGGTGCGCCGGTAGGCATCGACCTGGCTTCTATTGTGAGTGCTGACCTGACACGCAGCGGGCGTTTCGAAGTGTTGCCGCGCGATGCGATGCTGAGCACGCCGCGCAGTGCAGCGGAAGTGGTTTACCGGGACTGGCGCTCACTGGGTGTCGAGTACCTGCTGATCGGTCGCAGCGAGTTGTTCGGTGATGCCCTCGTGCTCGACATCGAATTATTCGATGTGCAGAGGCAGCGCCCGGTGCTTTCGCAGCGCCTGCAGAACCGCTCCAGCGAAATACGTGCACTGGCCCACGCTGCCAGCGATGAAGTTTACGAAGAGCTTACGGGTATCAAGGGTGTGTTCGGCACGCGCATGGCCTACGTTTCTGTCAGCGGAAAAGACCTGGCTAATCGTACGCACCGGCTCATCGTCGCCGATGCGGACGGCGCCAGGCCACGCGAAATATTGCGCAGCCGCGAGCCGATACTCTCGCCCGATTGGTCGCCCGACGGCAAGCAGATCGCCTATGTCAGTTTCGAATCCGGTCGTCCTGCGATCTACCGCCAGGAACTGGCTACAGGCGTGCGCGAGCAAATCACTGCCTTCCAGGGTTTGAACGGAGCACCGGCATGGTCGCCCGACGGCAAGCGCATGGCGATGGTATTGTCGCGCGACGGCAACCCTGAAATATACGTGATGGAGCTGGCCAGTAAACAACTGACCCGCGTGACCCGCCATTTTTCTATTGATACCGAGCCAGACTGGATGCCGGATGGCCGCGCGCTGGTATTCACTTCCGACCGCGGTGGCCAGCCGCAAATTTACCGCATCGAGCTGGATTCCGGCGCCACCAGCAGGCTGACATTTCGCGGCAGCTACAACGCGGCGGCGCAAATGCTGGAAGATGGCAAGAGCATGGTGATGGTTAGCCGGCAAAATGGTGATTATCACATCGCGTGGCAGGAAATAGAGACCGGCAGGCTACTGGTGCTGACGCGCTCTTCGCTGGATGAGTCACCAAGCATTGCACCGAATGGCAGCATGTTGCTGTTCGCAACCAAGCAGGGCGAGCGTGGTGTGTTGGCTGCGGTAGCGCTGGACGGCGGCTTCAAGTACCGGCTGCCATCGCCGGACAGTGATGTGCGTGAACCCGCCTGGTCGCCGAGACTAAATTGATTCGGAGTGAAGCCGCTTCGAACACAGGAAAAAAAGCGTTTTTTGCGACTTTTTGGCAACGGTTTCAGGCGCTGGTTGTTAGAGCAATGGTTTAAACTAGCGGCATCCAGCGTTTTTTTCAGCAGGTCCACAACAGGTTGGCTGTAACAGGCGAACCGGCACAGGGTAACCAAAGAGGGCGATATGAATATGGCATCCTTCAACGCAGCAGGGTCTTTCACCAGGCGTTTTTTAATTATCGTTTCGATTGCGGGCCTGCTCAGCGCCTGTGCCTCGAAGCAGACACAGCCTGAAGAACCCATTGAGCCTAAGGTGATCGCGAAGCCCGATGTGGTCGCGACGCCATTTGACGAGGCAGCTACGCGCGTGGTCGATGAGCCGGTTGCAATGTCACTCGAAACAGTGTTTTATTTTGACTTTGATTCTTCGCAACTGAAATCAGGCACGCGCGCTGCACTGGATGCCCAGGCTGCCGCACTGCGTAATCGTAGTTCGGCAATTCGCCTTGAAGGCCATGCAGATGAGCGCGGCACGCGCGAATACAACCTGGCGCTGGGAGAGCGTCGCGCCAAGGCGATCGCAGATTACCTTGCGATACAGGGTGTATCGCGGTCGCGTATCGAAGTGGTCAGCTATGGTGAAGAGCGGCCTGTATCGCTGCGTAGCGACGAAAGTGGCTGGTCCATGAACCGCCGCGTCGAGTTGAAATAGCCCGGCGTTCGCGCAGGGATTTAATCGATGTTTGTTGGCGTACAGTTGAAAACTGCTGGCACCCTTCTACAGTGGTTCTTTTTGGCTGCATTGGCATCGTGCGCTATGGCGGTGTCTTTCGTGCATGCGGCGATCGAGGTTGTCGAGGGCCAGCCAACAGTTGTTACCGGTACAACCGAGCGCGGCGTAATTGTCGATTCGGCAGCGAGCGGCACAGCATCCGGTGGCACTGTCTACTCGACATCCACGCGTACCAATCGTGCTGCGCCTGCAGAGTTGTATGTACAGCTACAGGCGCTACAGGTTGAGTTGGGCGAGCTGCGAGGTATTGTCGAACAGCAAGCCTACCTGATCGAGCAGCTCAGCCAGCGACGCATGGATGATTATCGCGATCTGGATCGTCGTATGGTCGAACTGCAACAACTAATCCAGGGCGACAAACCGCTTGCTGCACCACGCAAGCAGCCAGCCGCGGTTCGCGAACCTGTTACATCAGGAGGGCCTGCTACGGCGGCTGCAGGTACCAGCAAGGAGGTCTACAGCACGGCCGACACGGCCGGTGGCAATGCTGTGCCGGACGTTCGACAGGCCGACGACGCCAGGGAGATGTACAGTGCTGCCTACCAGCTTGTAAAAGATCGTGAGTTTGGCAAGGCGAAAGTTGCACTGGGCGCATTTATCAAGGATTTCCCTGGCAGCGACTATGTCCCCAACGCCTACTTTTGGTTGGGTGAATTGTACTACCTTGATTCCAGCCTCGAAAAATCGCGCGATGCATTCGAAGCGCTGGTGACGGGTCATGGCAAGCACCGCAAGGTTTCCGAAGCAAAGTTTAAACTCGGCAAAATCTATCACCAGCTGGGCGACGTCTCCAAGGCAAAATCCATGCTCGAATCCGTGCTTGCCGATCACCCCGATAGCACCGCGGTCAATCCCGCGCGTGAGTACCTGAAAAACAGCTTGTAACGTGGCGCTTCGCGCCATACTTTGCAAGCAGTCCGCGCCATGCTCGCCAGCGACCTCAGTTTACGACTCACCGAAATATTCTGTTCATTGCAGGGTGAATCGACCTGGGTCGGTGAGCGCACCGCGTTCGTGCGCCTGACTGGTTGTCCATTGCGTTGTGAATACTGTGACACCGCCTACGCGTTCAGCGGTGGTAAAAATGTTTTGCTGTCCGAAATTCTTTCCCGCGTTGCCGATTATGCAGTTAATTATGTTTGTGTCACCGGTGGTGAGCCGCTGGCGCAACCCGATTGCATCGTATTGCTCACTGCGCTCTGCAATGCGGGTTACAGGGTCTCGCTCGAAACCAGCGGCGCCCTGGACATTGCCGGGGTAGATCCGCGGGTTAAACGTGTTGTCGATCTCAAGACACCGTCTTCGGGTGAACTGGATAAAAACCGTTGGGAAAATATAGCGCAGCTCAACCCGTTCGACGAAGTAAAATTCGTTATCGGCGATCGCGAGGACTTTATCTGGGCGCGGGGAGTGTGTGAAAAATACGATTTGGCAAAGCGGGTTAACTGCGTACTGTTTTCGCCGGTCATGGCTATTGCGGATAAACCACAAGCGCAGGACAGGCGCGAGCTTGCCGAATGGATCCTCGCAGACGCCCTGCCTGTGCGCCTGCAATTGCAGCAACACAAACTGGTATGGGGAGACCAGCCGGGGCACTGATTTATGGCAACTGCGAAAAAAGCGGTGGTGTTGCTGTCGGGCGGGCTGGATTCGGCCACCGTACTGGCGATGGCAAAAATCGATGGCTATGCCTGCTATACACTGAATTTCAATTACGGCCAGCGGCATGCGGCAGAGCTGGCAGCAGCGTCGGTCATATCACGCGCGCAGGCGGCGATCGCGCACCAGGTCATCAGCTTTGACCTTGGCAGCATCGGCGGCTCGGCGCTAACCGACACCAGCCTGGCGGTGCCCGAATCGCCCAGCGAAGGCATTCCGATTACCTACGTACCGGCCCGCAATACGATTTTCCTGAGTTTTGCGCTGGCTTATGCCGAGGTACTCGATGCCAGAGCGATTTTTGTTGGTGTGAACGCGGTCGACTATTCCGGTTACCCTGACTGTCGGCCGGAATACATCGAGGCTTTCCAGGCCATGGCCGAGCATGCCACCCGTGCTGGCGTGGAAGGTCACGGGCCGAACATTTTTGCACCGTTGCTGAAGATGTCCAAGTCAGAGATTATCCGCGTTGGCAGCGCGCTGGGTGTGGATTATGCAAAAACCGTATCCTGCTACCAGGCCGCCGATGATGGCCTTGCCTGTGGTCGTTGTGACAGCTGCCGCCTGCGTCGCCAGG
>JBATGO010000397.1:0-1563 GCA_049665845.1 Pseudomonadales bacterium
TATCAAAGCGCCGGCAACCACTGGCACCAAAACGGCTATGACAGTTTTTTAACCGAGCTGGCAAAATACAATCTCAGCAAAACGGACCTGGTTGCCAACGTGAATCTTTTCAGCAAGGTTACCAGCAGCGAGAGCGGTGCGTTGACCCTGAGCGGCCGCTCGCGCAAAGATGACCGCGTAGTATTGCGTTTCGAAATGGACACCCTGCTCCTGCTGCATACCTGTCCGCATCCTCTTAACCACGACGAAACTTATCCCGACACTCCGGTGGAGTTGTTACTTGAAAACGCACCACCGCCGGCCGATGACGACTACTGCCTGAATTTTCGGCCTGAAAACAAACGCGGTTTTACCAATAATGCGCTTTACCATTTCGGCCTGTAAATGAATGGCTAGCGGAGCTTGCAATGATTAAAGAAAGTATCCTGGCACCGGACCATGCACGCTTTGGCAAAAAAGTCGGCGCGGGCGACTATTTCCTGGCATCGCTAAAACGCGGCCAGGTGATTCGCATTGTCGATTTAGAGGGAAACCAGGCTGCGGATACCCTGTTCTATAGCGCCCGCGACCCGTCAGAGCGCTACAGTGCAGCAAATACCGTGTGCGCGCAGGCAAACCTCTACCTTACAGCCGGGACCATTTTAAAGAGCAATGAAGACAACGACATGCTCAGGATTGTTGCGGACACCTGCGGCCGGCACGATACAGTCGGTGGCGCTTGCGCCACGGAATCAAATACAGTGCGCTACGATCTTGAGAAGCGCTGCATGCACGCCTGTCGCGATAGCTGGATGCTCGCCATTCAGGAAAACGAGGCTTTCGGACTGGCCAAGGCCGACATTACCCACAACATTAATTTCTTCATGAATGTGCCGGTCACCGAAGCTGGCGAGCTTACATTCGAAGATGGCATTTCAGCCCCCGGGAAGTACGTAGAGCTTGAAGCGCTGATGGATGTAATCGTATTGATATCAAACTGCCCGCAGCTCAATAACCCCTGCAATGGTTACAACCCAACCCCCATCGAAGTATTGGTCTGGGATCAATAACAATGATTCATCGTGTCCTGGTTGCCAATCGCGGAGCAATCGCCGTTCGCATAATGCGAACCCTGCGAGAAATGAATATTGAATCTGTGGCTATCTACGCAGAAGCTGACCGTGAATCATTGCATGTGCGCGCTGCGGATTACGCCGTTTCATTGGGTGATGGACCAGCGTCGCAAACCTATCTCGATACAGCAAAAATTATTGGCATCGCTCGGGATCGGGATGTCCATGCGATTCATCCCGGCTATGGTTTTCTCAGCGAAAACACCGGTTTTGTCCAGCAATGTGAATCGAACAAACTGGTTTTCCTGGGCCCGACAGCAAAACAGATTGCAGACTTTGGTTTAAAGCACAAAGCCCGTGAATTGGCGCAACAACACGGCGTGCCCCTGCTGCCGGGAAGCGACGTCATTGCCAACGCAAGTGATGCTGCGCTAGCCGCAGACAGTATTGGTTACCCGGTGATGCTGAAAAGCACAGCAGGTGGCGGCGGGATCGGCATGCAGTTGTGTAA
>JBATGO010000398.1:0-2778 GCA_049665845.1 Pseudomonadales bacterium
TGGGATTCGGTGCAATCAGGCTCAAGGTGGAAGGCGACCCGATCGTCGACCAGATCAATGCCATCCTGCCGCAAACACAGTGCGGCCAGTGCGGCTACCCGGGCTGCAAGCCCTACGCCGAGGCAATTGCCAAAGGCGATGCCATCAATAAATGTCCGCCAGGCGGCGACGCAGGTATTCATGCGCTCGCCGACCTGCTCGACGTTGAACCGATTCCGCTGGATGACGAGCACGGCGTCGAGGATATCCGCAAGGTGGCCTACATTCGCGAAGCCGAGTGTATCGGCTGCACCAAGTGCATACAGGCCTGCCCGGTGGATGCGATTCTTGGCGCCGCCAAGCAGATGCATACGGTTATCGTCAGCGAATGTACCGGCTGCGATTTATGCGTCGAGCCCTGCCCGGTGGACTGCATCGATATGTTGCCGGTAGAGATAGGAGCCCGCGCCTGGCACTGGCCGCTGCCCAATCCGAACCTGAACCCTGCCAACATTATTGCTAGCGATCGCGGCGACTTGCACGACAGCAAACACAGCAACAAACACAACAGCGATCGCGCCGCCTGAGCGCCGTAAAAACAGCGTATGCGAAAAATTTGGGACATACACGGCGGCATTCACCCGCCGGAAAATAAAAGCCAGTCATTGGGTGAGCGCATTCGCCCGGCAGGCCTGCCACAGGAACTGGTGCTGCCGGTATCACAGCATATCGGGGCACCCGCCGTGCCCATCGTCAGCGTTGGAGAAACGGTACTGAAAGGCCAGTGTATCGCGCGCGCCGAGGGGCTGGTCAGCGTGCCGGTGCACGCGCCCAGCTCAGGGCTTGTGCAAGCGATTGAGAACCGGCCGATCCCGCATCCTTCCGGCCTCGACGACCTCTGTATTGTCATCGCACCCGACGGCGACGAACGCTGGCGCGAATTGCAACCGGTCGGGGATTACCGGCGTTGTGACAGTAACCAACTGCTTGAACTGATTCGCAACGGCGGCATTGCCGGCATGGGCGGTGCCGGCTTTCCGACCGGTTTCAAACTGGATACGCGCGGCAAGCACGCAATCGACACGCTGATCCTGAACGGTACCGAGTGCGAGCCCTACATCACCTCGGACCATGCGCTGATGCGCGAGCGCGCAACTGAATTGGCCGAAGGCATTGCTATCCTCGCCAAACTGCTCAGGCCGAAAGAAATTCTCCTCGGCGTGGAGGACAACAAGCTCGACGTGGTGGACGGATTGCAACAGGCACTTGCTGCGCACGACTTCAGTGCGCTTAGCGAGCGTGACTGCGCGGCGGAAGTGGTGACCTTTCCGACCAGGTATCCTTCCGGTGGCGAAAAACAGCTCATAGAAATACTCACTGGCAAGCAGGTGCCTGCAGGTGGATTGCCGGCCGACATCGGTATTGTCTGCCAGAACCTCGGCACTGCGGTTGCGATTGCTGACGCGGTGTTGCGCGACAGGCCGCTGATTTCGAGAATTACCACACTCACCGGCAATGCGCTGGCAAAACGCTGCAACCTGGAAGTGCTGCTGGGTACGCCGGTGGATTTTTTGCTGCAGCAATGCGGCTACAAACCCGAACAAAACAAGCGCCTGATTATGGGCGGGCCGATGATGGGCTTTGCGCTGCTCGATACGCGCATGCCGGTGATCAAAACCACCAACTGTATTCTTGCGCCTACCGAAACGGAACTGCCCACGCCGCCACCCGCGCAACCCTGCATACGCTGCGGTTTTTGCGCCGAAGCCTGCCCGGCCTCGCTGCTGCCGCAACAGCTTTTCTGGTTTGCGCAGGGCAAGGAACTGGAAAAACTCGAACAGCACAATATTGCCGATTGCATTGAATGCGGCGCCTGCTCCTATGTATGCCCGAGCAATATTCCGCTGGTGCAGTACTACCGTGCTTCCAAAGCCGAAATTCGCGAGCGCGATCGCGATATGCGACAGGCCGAATACGCCAAGCAGCGCTTCGACTCGCGCCAGGAAAGGCTGCAAAGGCTTGAACAGGAAAAGATCGCCGCGCGCAAATCCAGGCAGGCGAAAGCGGCAGCCAAACGCCAGGCGGGAGATGCGGCCGAAGTCGCCGCCAATAGCGACGACCCCAAGGCCGCCGCCATCGCCGCGGCGCTGGCGCGCGTGGCAGCCAACAAGGAAGCCAAAAAAGCAGCCGAAGCGCAGGCTGCAGAAAAACCAGCTGCCGATACGTCCTCGGAACAGCGGAGCGAGAACTAGCCCATGGCGCTGATGCAGGTTACATCGCCGCATGCACACGCGAGCAAGCAATCGACTTCGCGCGTGATGCTCTGGGTTGTGCTCGCTACGGTGCCTGGCATCGCCGCGCTGACCCTCGCCTTCGGCTGGGGCACCGTTACCAACATCGTACTCGCAACCGTTTTTGGCCTGTTGCTAGAAGCGCTGGCCATACTGCTGCGGCGGCGACCGGTAGGGTTTTATCTCGGCGATTACAGCGCGCTGGTTACTGCGGTACTGCTGGGTATTGCTTTGCCGCCCTACTCTTCGTGGTGGCTGTTACTGCTGGGGATGTTTTTCTCCATTATTATCGCCAAGCAGCTGTATGGTGGGCTGGGCTACAACCCTTTCAATCCGGCCATGGTCGGCTATGTCGTACTGCTGATTTCCTTTCCGGTGGAAATGACGCGCTGGGCTGCGCCGCTGGAACTTGTCGCGAGTATCGAAGGCGCAAAGGTGCCGGGCCTGTTGCAAAGCTTCGCGATTGCGCTGGGCACCACACCCTTGCCGGCAATCGATGGCTTTACCA
>JBATGO010000399.1:0-11026 GCA_049665845.1 Pseudomonadales bacterium
GGCGTCAAGCCTGTGGTATATGACCTTTATCCTGAAATCGGTGGATTGCTTACGTTTGGCATACCTGAATTCAAGCTCGAAAAGCATGTGATGCAAACACGGCGCGAGATTTTTACCGATATGGGTATCGAATTTGTACTGGATACAGAAGTTGGCGATAAGCCAACGGGTATAGCTGGCAACTTTGTTGAGATCGACAGGATATGCGCCGAATACGATGCAGTATTCATGGGTATGGGCACCTATACGTCGATGAAAGGCGGCTTTCCGGGCGAAGAATTGCCCGGTGTTTATGAAGCGCTGCCTTTCCTCGTGTCGAACGTAAACAAAAACCAGGGCTGGCAAAAGCCCGGCGAGCAACATATTAACCTCGCCGGCAAGCGCGTAGTCGTGCTCGGTGGTGGCGATACTGCGATGGACTGCAACCGTACGTCAATCAGGCAGCAAGCTGCGTCCGTTACCTGCGTCTACCGCCGGGATGAAATCAATATGCCGGGCTCAAGGCGGGAAGTTTCCAATGCGCGCGAGGAAGGGGTGCAGTTCCTGTTTAATCGACAGCCCATCGAAATCGTAGGTACCGATAGCGTTGAGGGAATCCGCGTTGTCGAAACCCGGCTTGGTGAGCCCGACGAAAGTGGCAGGCGTATGCCCGAACCGATTCCCGGCAGTGAGCAAGTACTCGCGGCTGACGCCGTGCTTATTGCATTTGGTTTCCGACCCAGTCCGGCCGACTGGTTTGGCGAGCACGGGATTGCAACCAATAATTGGGGTGGGGTCGTGGTCACTGCCGAAGACCAGGTGAATAAACAGCAGGGTGCCTGCCGCTTCCAGACCGCTAACCCGAAAATTTTTGCCGGTGGTGATATGGTGCGCGGCTCCGATCTGGTTGTGACAGCTATCTGGGAAGGCAGGCAGGCTGCAGAAGGCATGCTCGATTATCTCGAGCTCTAATTCATCTTGCGCGCCTGCAGCCAAAGCGCGTGCCCCGTTCGATTGCTACAGGCCAACTCCAATGCAGCCAGCATTAAAAAATGACCTGTTGATTCGCAGTCTGCAACGCAGGAATGTGGAGCGCACACCGGTCTGGATAATGCGCCAGGCGGGCCGCTACCTGCCGGAGTACCGCGAAGTGCGCGCGCAGGCTGGCGATTTTATGTCGCTTTGTCAAAATCCCGAACTCGCCTGTGAAGTAACCCTGCAACCGTTGCGTCGGTTCAAGCTTGACGCAGCGATCCTTTTTTCGGACATTCTTACCATACCCGATGCAATGGGCCTGGGGCTCTCCTTTGCCGAAGGTGAGGGACCGCAGTTCGCCAAACCGTTACGCGATGCAAAGGCGGTTGAGAAATTGCCAACAGCTGTGCTGGATAAGCTCTCTTACGTCTTTGAGGCGGTGAGTGTCATTCGCCGTGAACTGGATGGTGCGGTACCGTTGATCGGTTTTGCGGGCAGCCCATGGACGCTCGCAACCTACATGGTGGAGGGAAGATCGACGCGAGATTTTGCGATTATAAAAAAAATGCTTTACCAGGCACCGGAAGTGCTGCACGCCTTGCTGGCGAAGCTGGTGCGCGTGACTGTGAGCTACCTGGTACAACAAGTACGCAGCGGCGCGCAGGCACTGCAGATTTTTGATACCTGGGGAGGTGTGCTCAGCGATGAGGCTTACCGCAGCTTTTCGCTCGCATACATGCGTGAAGTGGTGGATGGCGTAGCTGCGGCGCTTGGTGAGAATGAACAGGTGCCGCTGATTTTATTTACCAAGGGGGGAGGAGGCTGGCTGGAGCAAATCGCTGCCAGTGGTTGTGCGGGTATAGGTTGTGACTGGACCATAAACCTTGGCGCGGCTCGCCTGCGCAGTGTCGACGGCGTAGCCCTGCAGGGCAATATGGACCCTGCGGTATTACGGGCAGGCCCAGCCCGTATAGAAGCTGAAGTACGACAAATTCTTGCCGATTTTGGGGTTCATTCGGATCACAGTGGCCATGTATTCAACCTTGGCCACGGCATTACGCCTGACATCGACCCCGAAAATGTATCTGTATTGGTAGAAGCGGTGCACAGGTACTCGCCGGCTTACCATAAGCGCTGATAACGCTATGAGTTTTTTTCGACGGACAATCGGTGATCCATCGAAAAAGCAGGCACTGAATCGCCGGGTTTGCCAATGATTTCAGCGGGCACGCCCGCAACCAGGGTATGAGGCGGTACATCCCTGAGCACGACACTGCCCGCGCCAATCTGCGCGCCCTCGCCGATTGTTATATTTCCCAGCACCTTGCTGCCCGCGCCGATCAGTACGCCCGAACCGACTTTGGGGTGTCTGTCACCGGATGCCTTGCCAGTTCCGCCCAGCGTCACGGATTGCATAATCGAAACGTTGTCGCCAACTGTGCTGGTTTCACCTATTACAATGCCGCTTGCGTGGTCGAACATGATGCCCTGCCCGATTTTAGCCGCGGGATGAATATCGACTGCGAAACAGGAAGAGGAAATGCTTTGCAAAAAAAGTGCAAGTTCACGGCGGCCAGCTAGCCAAAGGTAGTGGGCAACGCGGTGCGTTTGCAGGGCATGAAAACCCTTGTAGTATAAAAACGGCGTGCCGCATTCTTCGCAGGCTGAATCGCGATCCCTTATTGCCGCAACATCGCAGGCTGCATTCTCGACAATTTCCGGCGCTGCACTATGTGCATCGCTTATGACTTCCATTAATGAAAGTGCCGATGCGGTACCGGAGCCGAGCAGGTTCGATAGATGGTACGCCAGTGCGTCTGAAAATTCCGCATGGTTTAGCACCGTTGCATGCAGGTGGCTTGCAAGAATGGGTTCCGCTTCAGCTTCCCTGGCGGCCTCTTTGCGAATGCATGCCCAGATTTCCGGAATCGGTGACGGGTTGTCCAAGTGATTTTGCATGTTTGTGCTTGTTCCGGATCCTGGCAAGGTCAGCGCCGTGTATTCACTGCAAGCATTCTTATCTTCGTGTAACCGGCTGTCAACCGGCGCGAGAATCCAGTGCAATTAACCAGGCTATTGATTGGGCGCAAGTAACTGCCACAGGGTTTGGCCGCTTGCGTGGTACTTGCGCTCGAAGGGTGTGAGCGCCTGGCCATGTTCGATTTCCAGAGGCGCCATTGTGCTTTCAATGCCTGCTATTTTCAGTGCCAGAGAAAATTCTTCCGCATAGGTTGCCCAGTTTGTACGCAGCTCAATGGCACCGCCTAGCTCCAGGATTTCCCTGAACACGGGGGAGGCATGCCAGCGACGCTGCACATGGCAGCTTTTGGGCCACGGGTTCGGGTACAGAAAATAATGCTTTTCGAGTCTTGCGCCATGGCGACTGGCAGCTCTTAGAAAATCGACAAGATCTGCTCGCAGCAACATCAGGTTTTCCTCGCGAGTCAGGGTAGATAAGTTGCCTTTCGCAGCGAGACGTTTCGCAGATTTATCGATGCCGACAACGAACGCGTACGGATTGCGGCGGGCCAGAATGCCCGTGCTCATGCCGGTGCCGCAGCCAGAATCGAAGATCAAATTCCTGCCATCGGCGCGTGCCAATACCGCTTCAAAATTGCGTAAACTGTGTGTCGACAGTGGCCGCTTTGAGCGAGTGCCTGAATATTTTTGCACGAGCCCGGCAAGCTTTTTATGCACACCAGCCTGATTGCTGGTAACGCTGCGGCTCTTGCCTGCATTGCCAGCGCGGGAATAAGAATTACCAGAGATCACGTTGCGCACTATATCACAGCAGTCAATTTCGGTGATCGGGTGTTTGCAGGTTATCTGCGGCGGCAAAAAGTGACAGTATGCCGCAATCAGGCTTCAGTTTGATACTGCGCAGCCTTCGCATCCAACGGTAACTCAATGCGAAACCGGGAGCCTTGCCCGGGTTCACTATATACGTGCAGTTCTCCCCCCATCGCTTCTGTCAATTTTAGCACGATCGATAAGCCAAGACCCGAGCCTACAAACTGGCGATTCTCACCTGCATCAACTTGCCTGAAAGGCTCAAAAACCAGTTTCTGTTGCTCGGCGCTCATGCCGATGCCGTCGTCACATACCTCGATTACCAGCATGGAATTTGCCGCATTCACGATAACATCGATAGTTCCATTCTCGGTAAATTTGGCTGCATTGCCGAGCAGGTTTAAAAGTATCTGGAATATTTTTTGTTCATCGGCATACAAAATATTCTTTGTAGTTTCAATGGTCACGTTTAAAGTATTATTATTTTTTTCTACCAACGGTTTTACTGTGCTAACAGCATTTTCCAGTAACTGCATCAAGTCTGTTTGACGGGTGTTGATATCCATTTTGCCCGCTTCGATCTTGGATATATCGAGTATCGAATTTATCAGGAGCAGCAGGTGATTGGCGTTACGGGTTATTTTTTCAAAATCCTTTTCATATCCTCGCAATCCCTCGTCATCGAGCGTTTCTCTTAATAGCTCTGTATAACCGAGAATACTTTGTAGAGGTGTGCGCAACTCGTGCGTAATGTTGGCAAGAAATTCAGATTTGTGGCGATTCGCTTCAAGCGCTGCATCCCTTGCTTCGACAAGTTCACCGGTCTGCAGCGCGACTTCAGTTTCAAGCAGTGATTTTTGACTGCGCAAACGATGATCGCGTTCGGCGAGTGCGGAAATCATTGCATTGTAGGCAGTGGAGATTTTGTGTACTTCGCTCGAAGCATGGGGCGTGATTTCCGTCGAGGCGTAACCGCCGTCGGTCGAGGCGGCCATGCTCGAAGCAAGCTTGCTCATCGGTTCAAGCAGTCGGCGCAGTGAAGCGAGGATGACCAGGAAAAACGCGAATCCGTAGATAAGCCCGATTACCAGGTTGCGAAGAAAGATTTCATACTGGACTTGCTTTACCTTGCCTGCATCCACCTGGATTGCAACATAGCCGAGATATTTTTCTGCCAGGACTTCGTCCCCTGTGAGTATATCGTCGCTTGCTTCTTCTTCATAATCAGTGAAAACAGGTGCGGCGAGCTGCCAGGTTGAAGAGGTTTTCGAGACAATTTTCGCAGTGCGGTCTTGCCAGGCATCGCGACTTAACTGGTTGAGTATCGCTTCACTGGTTTCACCTTCGTCGAAAATTATTTTATTTTCACTATTTACGATAGCGACGTGCTTAATGCTTGGAAAATTCAGGGTGGCGATAGCGGCTTCTCGTCCGTTGTCTCCATTGTCGTAAATCAGCGCGAGTTCGCTGAGTTGGGCAAAATTTTCGGTAGCCTGCAGGCCCTCTTTTTCGTAGAAATCCTTGATCACATTGCTGGTCAGAATTGAATAAACAAGCGCGGCAACAAGCGCCAAGCCCAATCCTGTCACGGTCAGGTTGCGCGCCAACAGGTAGCGAAAGCTATGGCGTTTCTCTGCCGAAGCTTGTGTTTTTTTTGTTGCCTTTTGCATAGCAATCACTATTTATTTTTCCGCATACTAGCGTCCTTCAGGAAATATCTTGTCAAAGCTTTGCCGCTCCTCTGTGGAGAAACGCAGACCGATATGCGCTCCGGTACGCAGATTTACTGCCAGCCTTAATTGCGTTGTACCCGATATTCGCTCGACGCCCGCTACTCCCTGGTAGTGTGCGAGCGCAAATGCTGCGAGCTGTGCGCCCATCGATTCGTGCTCCGGATAGAGCGCCATCAAGCCTCCCATTTTGGTATGCGAAGGATTATTTGAAACCACGGAAAGCTTCTTCTCCCATGCTTTCCCCAGCAGATATGGCAGGATTGTTTTGGAGGGCACTATGCTTCGCAGAGGAATCCAGATGGCAGAATGTATCGGCGTTGCGTCATCAACCATCTTTTCGTAGAGTTCAACACCATGTTTCAGGTCGTTTGCACGATAGCCGTATATTTGCACGCCGTGACTGGATGCAACGCGCGCGGCCTGTTCGTACCACCAGCCGTTCATCGCTTCGCTGTACACAATTCTGATATCCCGAATTTCCGGTGCAACGCGTTTTAGATGCTGGATTGCTGTATTCGGATCTGCGGTAAGACTCAGGGTTGGAATACCATTTGGCTGGCCGGAAATACCACCGGCAACCACGGTGCTGGCCGTTTTCAGTCCATCGCAGAGTTTGTAGCTCTGGTTGCCAATCGCTATGACAATCTCGTGCTCATGCAGGTCCACCTGGGCCTGCAGCCAATCCAGTTCTGCATCGTGTGGCAGCGAAAGTCGCGTAACTTCCAGCATGGCGCTGCTGTTAATCCCTTCCACTACTTTGTCGTAAATGACGCTGGCTGGTCCCGCGGATTCCGGCGTGACGACGAGCGCCGCTATGCGCCTTGGTACCGAAGACTGCTCAGCGGATTGCTGTTGCCCACTATCGAATGGCATTTCCTGTGCATCGACCGGCAAAAGCAAGACGCAGCACACCAACAGCAGCAGCGCACGCAGCAGGGCCCCGGGCCCGGCCCGGCATCGCGTGCGTGCAAACGTATGTGGCAGTGACAGTAACAAGAGCAAGGTTTGATAGTGTCCGGTGATCGCCTGGAAAGTGGTTTCCAGGACTTAACAGCCTGTTTCTGAAGCAATTAATAAGTTTGGCAGATATTCGCGGGATTGCGATGATCACTCGGCAGGCCTTTGCAATCTGTTAATTTTCCATTAAAACCAATAATTTGCATGACTTTATGCATGTAAGACGGTAAAAAAGAACCGCAATGCCGTGCATTTAGAGCGGCATGCCAGCAGGCAGGCCATTTTTATAACAAAGCCGGTGGCAGCGCTTGTTTATGCGCGCTTTAGCCGGGGGATGCCATCGCATTCAAGAGTAGTAGCATGACGAAAATCTTCCCCATTACGCCGGGTGAGCGCGGGCATTCCTACAGAGCTGCGTCTGCTTTTACCTATGCCGACCTGATCATTGATTATCTTGGGCAGATCGAAGTCGAGTTCGTGTTCGGCATACCGGGTGGTGCGATAGAGGGTTTGTTCGACGCTTTGGCCCGTCGCAGTCGGGGCGAAATTCCGGAATCATCCGTGCACCTGCAACGAGCGCTCGAGCGCAAACACTCGCGCGCGGGTATTGGCCCGCAACTGGTCGTTACGCGTCACGAGGCAGGTGCTGCCTTTATGGCTGACGGCTACGCGCGTGAAACAGGTAAATTGGGCGTATGTTGTTCCACGACGGGCCCTGGCGCGACCAACTTGCTCACCGGTGTAGCGAACGCTTTTGTCGACAAGGTGCCGTTGCTGGTGCTGACACCACAGACCGCCTTACCGAGTTTCGGTCAACGCGGATTCCAGGAATCCTCCAGTGATCTGGTGGACGTCGTTTCAATGTTCGGCCACTGTACGCGCTACAGCTCGCTGGTATCCCACCCGGATCAACTTGAGGGCAAGCTTTGCACCGCACTTTCAACTGCGTTTCGACGCCCGCGCGGTCCCGTGCACCTGAGTATTCCGGCCGATATTCTCTCCCTGCCTGTGCGCAGCGCAGCGGCGCAGTTTAACGTCGCGACGCTTTTGCGTGAGCCCGTGGCGGTCGATGATGCCAGCTACCAGGCCTTGTTAAATGCGGTTGAGGCAACTCGTATCAGGGGCAAGCGCATCACAATTTTCATGGGAGAGGATTGTGGGGAAGCAGCCGCGGAGATTCTCAGGTTTGCTGAAATTGCAGACGCAAAAATTGTTTCCTCGCCGACCGGCAAGCGCTGGATCGCAGCCAACCACCCCCGCTATTACGGCGTCTTTGGCTTCGCCGGGCACGAAAGCGCGAGGAAAGTTCTGATCAATGAGCATGTCGAGCTGGTCCTCGCTGTCGGGACCAGCTTCGGCGAACTGGATACCGCGGGTTGGGATTCACAGGCGCTTCTCAATGACCGCCTGGTACATATCGCCTCATCAGTATCCACGTTTGACCGCTCGCCGATGGCTTACCTGCACGTGTACGGTAATCTTCGGGCGCTATTCACGCAGCTGGTCGGTAACCTGGATTCACGTTTTTTTGCCTACCGAAATCGGCAGCCAATCGCCCAGGCCGAACCGGCGCTAACCGATATAGTTATGCCCAGCAACGTGCAACTCAGTGAGTCCGAAAAATGTTTCAGTGAGGAGTTACCTATAAAGCCCCAGCGGCTGATGCGCGAGCTGGTTGGGCTTATGCCTGTTGATACTCGTTTCGTCATTGATACTGGTAATGCATGGAGTTGGGCGACACACTACATGCAGCTGAACAATCCACGTCGTTTTCATGTTGCGATGGGTTTCGGGAGCATGGGCTGGGCCATCAGCGCAGCAATTGGCGCGGCGCTTGCCGATCGGAATAAACCGGTTGCCTGCGTCACCGGTGACGGCTCTTACCTGATGTCCAGCCAGGAATTGACGGTAGCAATAGAACAGAAGTTATCGGTTTGCTACATCATTCTCAACGATGCGGCTCTCGGCATGGTGAAGCACGGGCAGTTGATAAACCAGGCCGAACAAATTGGCGCGCAATTGCCGCGTGTAGATTTTGCAGCGATGGCCAGGGCACAGGGCGCAGAGGGTTACTCGATTTCCTGTTGGCAAGATCTTCAGGATATCGATCTGGCAATGCTGGTAAAAGCGAACAAGCCGTTTTTGCTCGATGTAATTATCGATGGGGACGAAATTCCCCCCATGCATTCGCGTACCGAAGTATTGCACCAAGCCAAGCACGGCAAGTCGATTGCTGAGCACGAGCCAGCTTTGCATACCTGAAGCACTGGTTTACCGGCATCGTAGCTGTTGGGCAGTATGTATCGTTGTATTTTCTTTAGGCGCAATATTCAATAACACGCCAGATTCGTATAAACATTAATCAGCTTTTAGACCGGTTTGCCCAACATTCCGCCATTTGCTAGCGGATGGCCGCGACTGATCTATATTTTAACGATACTGTTCTCTTAACCCAATGATTCGGCGTTGTTCCTTTCCGGTTTCGGCATTGAGTTTTGGCAATGAAATTTACGGGCGAATACAAAGCCGATCCGTTTGCGTCGCGTCCGGTAGCCATCCAAAAATTCCATTGAGCACCTTATGCTTCAGCGTTTGATTAAATACGGTTTTGTGCTGCTATTTGCGGGCCATGCGCTGCTTGCTATTGCTGCCGAAGAGGACGATTTGCTGAGCCTTTATGACGAAGAAGACCTGATTACCATTGCGACTGGTACCCAGAAGCAGGTCAAGTTCGCGCCCTCGGTAGCCACGATAATCACTGCTGAACAAATTGCCGCTTCAGGCGCGCGCTTGCTTGCCGAAGTGCTTGAGTCAGTGCCCGGTATTCATGTGGGCGACGCGTTGTTGTTCGATGACGACATGATTTCTATTCGCGGCATACAAACATCCAATAATCCCCAGGTACTGGTGCAAATCGACGGCGTTGAGGTTCGGCATTTATTTACCGCCGCGCGCCCGGCCGGTTTTCGCCTGCCGCTGGCGAATGTATATCGTATCGAAATTATTCGCGGCCCGGGTTCAGCGGTACACGGCGCGGATGCTTTCGCGGGCGTAATCAATGTCATCACCAAAACTGGTGCGCAAATCAATGGGACTGAGATCGGTGCGCGCTATGGATCATTCAATACGCAGGATGTCTGGTTAAACGCCGGAAGTGCCAATGATGATATTGAATGGGCCTTCAGCCATGAATATTCGCGCACCAATGGTGATCATGGTAGAAAGGTACAATCCAATATTCCGATTTTCAGTGCTGGAGATTTCCGTAGCGAATATGAAATATTCAACACGCAGTTAAAGGCGAGCAAAGATGGCTGGACAGCTCGGCTACACAACTGGCGCCTGAGTAACGGCGGTAACGGTCCCGGTGGCGCACAGGTTCCTGACCAGGCCGGCGAAGTCGAGACCGACTACTACCAATTTGACCTGGCGAAAAAAAATCAGCTCAATGCATACTTGCAGCTTGATGCGCGGGTTGGATACCACCATGGGGAAACAGACATTGACAACGTACTCTTCCCTGCTGGAAATTTCACGGTACTCCCCGATGGAAACCCTATACCCTTGCCTTGTGCACCTGGGCCAGCGGATTGCTACTCATTTGCTCAGGGTGTAATCGGTAATCCTGGTGGAGAGGCTAACGTCATTGATACAGACTTCGCGCTTTTATTTACTGGATTAAACAATCACGTTTTTCGCTTTGGCGTAGGTTACATAAAGGAATCTGTAGATATCGAAGAAAGTAAAAACTTCGGCCCTGGAGTTCTCGATCCGACCGCCGCAGAGCCGAGAGTTGCGCCAGCCACACCCGTAGTTGTCACTGGCACACAGTTTGCGTTTTTACAGAACGTAGACAGAGAGGCATACCATGTTTCTGTGCAGGATGAAATTCGTCTCAATAACGACGTGGAGCTCACCGTCGGTCTGCGCTTCGACGAATTCAACGATGTTGGTGGAGCACTGAATCCAAGGCTGGCCCTGGTTTGGGCGGTTGACTATAACCTGACGACCAAATTCTTATACGGGCGAGCATTTCGCGCCCCTTCATTCACCGAGCTTTTCTCGAAGAACAATCCTTCGCAGCTCGGCAACGACCAGCTTGAGCCAGAAACTATCAACACCTTTGAAGCTGCGCTCGATTACAAGGTCCATCCTCAATGGGACATGCAAGCCAATGCGTTTTACTACGAAATTGATGATTTGATCGATTTTGTTCCTTCAGCAGCAGGCTTTGTAGCGCAAAACGCGATTGACCAGACAGGATATGGCCTGGAATTAAGTACAAGCTGGGAAGCAAGCGACTCGGTTACTCTCAGCGCGAATGCTTCGCTGCAAAAAGTCGAGGATGAGCAGACTAAAGAAGATGTTGCCGATGTGCCCAATGCCTTGCTTTTCGCAGGGGCCAGGTGGCGACCTAGATCCGGTTTACAGCTCAACGCAGAAGTGCACTGGGTTTCCGAGCGGGAACGGGCGATGGGCGATTCGCGTCCCGATCTGGATGACTACACACTGGTTAACCTCGCGCTGCGCAAGGATTTTGCAGAATCCGGGCTGGCGCTTGGTGCAACAATCAGGAATCTCTTCGACGAGGA
>JBATGO010000400.1:0-9091 GCA_049665845.1 Pseudomonadales bacterium
GTCTATACCAGCGTAGGTGGTTTTCCGCCGTCCAAGCAAGCCGGCACGAGCACCGATATCAGTGTCGAGATCAATAATATCCTGACCTCTGATGCAAACGGCGGCACAGCATTTATTCGCAAGAGCACCAGCACAGGGTTCGTTCGCCTTGGCATCAACACAGCTCCGCCCGCACCGACTGTACCGGTTCCCGCCGCGGCCTGGTTGTTTGGCTCGGCACTCGCCGGCTTGTATGCACGCAAGAAGCTGGCAAGCTAGAAAGCAGTTTTTCAGAGGGCAATTCTCGACCTTTGAAATTTTCACCGCGCCTGCCAGCGACCTGGTCCGGCGCGTTGTTAATACAGGGTTTCTGCCAGCTGGCAGGAACCCCCGGTTAGTCAGGTTATTCGCTTGGCTCAGGCAATGATTAGTAGCTGGGGTTGTTAGCCAGGAAGTAGCGCACAAGGCGAAAACGAATTTCGCATCAGTTGCATACTATGATACAGGCGTCTTTCAAACACATCCCGTTCCTGCTGGCTTTCACTCGGCGGCGCGGCGCGTTGTCGTTATTGCAGAAATCCCTTTTTATTTCAGCTTCGCTGTTTGCGGGCTACGTTTCGGCCGCCTTTGTATCCACCCAGGATATCGCAAGCCAGCGTGTCGCGTTCCCGATGACCGGCGGTACCCAGAGCGAATACCAGTGGTATTCCAATTTCGATATCGGGTACACAGCCGCGACGCAATCATTCAATATTGAGCTCGATATTGGCCTGATCGGTCACAATGCCAGCCAGTCTTTAATCGATACCTGGGAGGCCGGTATTGAAGAACTTTGGTCCGGTCGTTATTACGTGATGCAGGATGGTACGTCGATGTACAACGTTGTTGTCGACGCCAACCTGTTCGATTACGAAACTGCGCCGATTCTCGATCGCTTCAACGCCAACCATACGGTTTTTGTGCACGAGGGTGCAGGCGGTTTTGATCTTGGCAACTGGTACATCGACGAGCAGAATGTCGCCTCGCATTACGAACTGGCTGCGCACGAGATCGGACACCTGTTCGGCAATTACGATGAATACCAGAGTGGCGCCGTAGATCCGAACGATCCGACCTACTGGAACGATTACGATACACTTATGGGCTGGAACGTCACTCACAACCTTGAAGAACGTCATTACCAGTTTGTACTCGATTGGGTGGAGGGCCAGGCTGGTGGTGGCTCGTCTTTTTCGCTGGTCGCTGCCTCTGGCAACAACCCGCCTGCGCCTCCAGTGCCGCTACCCGCGGCGGCCTACCTCTTTGCGAGTGCAATTTTCGGTACGCTGTTAGCAAGGCGCTGCGCACAAGCCTCTTGGCACAAGCGGGACATTGCTTCGGCTACGTGAACGCCGCTGAATCTGCTTTAAAACCCAAACTGCGGATTCCGGGCATTCCCGAAAACTATTCCATCTACAGTTTGCGAATCCACTTCGTTTTTTTGCACCGCTCGATACTGGAGATGCGGCGGCCGGTCTGCGCGATTCTATTGATGATGTTCTGGCACGCTCACGCAATTGCACAGCAGGATTGCCAAAACTATGTGATCCAGTGCATGAGCGGCAATTGCACAGGCAGTCCGGCCGACCCCAACCGCGTAAAATATATGGTCTCTGCTGGCCCCACCGGTACCGAGTTCGGTTGGTTTGCAGACTATTATGTCTATCCCGACAACGCGGCACCGACGCCCACTATCGAACTGTTCCTGTGGATCGAGTTGTTCAGTACGGGCACGATCCCGGCCAGCCTCAAACAGGAGTGGGAAGAGGGTATCGAGCAAACCTGGAGTAATCGCCACGGGCTAATGGCGCCAGATGGCACGGTCTACGGCGTTAATGTTGACGTTGAGTTTATCAATCCCGGGGGGTTGCTAGCTCTGCTCTGCGGCAACCTTCGCGTCACAGTACAGCAGGGCCCGGGTGCATTTGATCTCGACCGCTGGTATATCAACCCGACCTCCCCGCTGCCTCAATCGTCGCTGGCGGCACACGAAATCGGCCATTTGCTCGGAAACTTCGATGAATATTCCGGTGGGGCGGTTAATCCTGACGACACAACGTACTGGAGCGAGACCAACAGCATCATGGGTATTGATGCCGCAGACGTGGTTTGGGAGCGACACTACCAGTTCCTGGTTGATTGGGCCAACCAGCAACTGGCACCCTCGGGAGGCTCATTTCAGCTGACTCCCGCGGCATTTATAGGAACCAGCATACATGCGGTACCAGTTCCACGCTTCGCGTTGCTGTTGTTGCCGGGTATCCTTTTATTGATCTTCAGGCGTAATCGTGAGTGCATCGCTTGAAATTGCTGTTTCTGGCGCTGGTTTTTGCCGAAAGGCCGGCAGCGCTAGACAGCGCGGAGCGCTTTGCATAAACTGCGCCCCGCTAGCCCGCCGATGGCAGCGGGCACTGGAGATTGCCAGCGAAGCTAATTGAGTTACCTAAAAAGCGAGATCGGGTTGCCCTGGTCTCGCTTTTTTTAAGCTGGCGATCTCCCCCCTCACTGCAGGTCTAACACAAACGATTAGAGGTTATATCTTGTCGCACTTCTCTGCGGTGCTCGCTCTCGAGGATGGCAGTGTCTTTCACGGCACATCAATTGGCGTTGATGGCGAATCGGCAGGAGAGGTGGTTTTCAATACCGGCATGACCGGTTACCAGGAGATCCTCACCGATCCCTCCTACGCCCGCCAGATCGTCACCCTGACCTACCCGCATATCGGCAATACTGGTTGTAACGCCGAAGATTTTGAATCCAGCCAGGCCTGGGCGGCAGGGCTGGTCATTCGCGATTTGCCGTTGCTTGCCAGCAACTTTCGCAGCGAACAAACGCTTGCTGAATTCCTTGCCGACCAGAGCGTTGTTGCGATCGCGGAAATCGATACGCGCAGGCTGACGCGTATCCTGCGCGATAAGGGCGCGCAAAACGGCTGCATCGTTGCCAGCGCTAGTGGCGTTGATGACGACGATTTCGCGCGCGCGTTGCAGGCCGCGCGGGTCTTTCCCGGGCTGGCAGGTATGGACCTCGCAAGAGAAGTTACCTGCAAGGCGCCCTACGACTGGCGCGAAAGCACCTGGGTGCTCGGCAGGGGTCACGTTACACCCCCCGATATTGAATTACCGTTGCACGTAGTCTGTTACGATTTCGGCGTCAAGCGCAATATCCTGCGTATGCTGGTCGCGCGCGGTTGCAGGGTAACCGTGGTTCCAGCGCAGACTAGCGCTGCAGATGCGCTCGCGCTGAAGCCCGACGGCGTAATGCTCAGCAATGGGCCCGGCGACCCGGAGCCCTGCACTTATGCAATAGAAGCCATTCAGCATTTGCTGCAAGCGAACATGCCCACTTTTGGTATCTGCCTCGGCCACCAGTTACTCGCACTGGCCTGTGGCGCGAGCACACGTAAAATGAAGTTCGGCCATCACGGATGCAATCACCCAGTGCAGAGCCTCGACGACAAGACCGTCATGATCACCAGCCAGAACCATGGTTTTGCCGCTGATGAAAACACGCTGCCCGCGCATCTTCGTTTAACCCATAAATCGCTGTTCGACGCCAGTGTGCAGGGCATCGAACACCTCGAAAAACCAGCCTTCGGCTTCCAGGGTCATCCCGAGGCAAGTCCCGGCCCGCATGATGTTGGCAAATTATTCGACCGCTTTATCGAAACCATGCGCGGCAATGGCTCGCCAGCGCCAGCGCGAGCGGGAGAGGGCTGAGCCATGCCAAAACGAGCCGACCTGAAAAGTATTCTGATTATTGGTGCGGGCCCGATTGTTATCGGCCAGGCCTGCGAGTTTGATTACTCCGGCGCACAGGCCTGCAAGGCGCTGCGGGAAGAGGGCTTGCGTGTTGTGCTGGTTAACTCCAACCCTGCAACGATCATGACTGATCCTTCCATGGCCGATGCCACCTACATCGAGCCGGTGGAGTGGCGCACCGTCGCAAAAATTATTGAACGCGAACGCCCTGACGCATTGCTGCCGACCATGGGTGGCCAAACCGCGCTGAACTGCGCGCTGGATCTTGCCAGCAACGGTGTGCTGGAAAAATACGGGGTCGAGATGATCGGCGCGACCCGTGAAGCGATCGACAAGGCAGAAGATCGCGAACTGTTCGACAAGGCGATGCGGGCGATAGGGCTGGAAACACCGCGCTCGCACATTGCGCACAACATGGAAGAGGCGCTTGCAGCGCAGCAGGACCTGGGCTTTCCAACGATTATCCGGCCCTCGTTCACGATGGGTGGCTCGGGTGGCGGTATTGCCTACAACCGGGAAGAGTTCGAGGAGATCTGCAAGCGCGGGCTGGACCTGTCGCCGACCAATGAGCTGCTTATCGACGAGTCGCTGATTGGCTGGAAAGAATATGAAATGGAGGTGGTGCGCGACAAAAACGACAACTGCATCATCATCTGTTCAATCGAAAACTTCGACCCGATGGGTGTGCATACCGGCGATTCGATTACCGTCGCGCCTGCGCAGACACTCACCGATAAAGAATACCAGCTGATGCGCAACGCCTCGCTGGCGGTTCTGCGCGAGATTGGTGTCGAAACCGGCGGCTCCAATGTGCAGTTTGGCATCTCACCGAAAGACGGGCGCATGGTGCTGATCGAAATGAACCCGCGGGTCAGTCGCTCTTCGGCGCTGGCTTCCAAGGCGACCGGTTTCCCGATCGCGAAAATTGCAGCCAAGCTTGCCATCGGATACACGCTGGATGAGCTGAGTAACGATATCACCGGTGGCGTAACGCCTGCGTCATTCGAGCCGACTATCGATTATGTCGTTACTAAAATCCCGCGTTTTACTTTTGAAAAATTCCCCACTGCAGAGCCCATCCTGAGCACGCAGATGAAATCGGTGGGCGAAGTGATGGCGATTGGGCGCACGTTCCAGGAGTCGCTGCAAAAAGCCCTGCGCGGTCTTGAAGTGGGCGCGGTTGGCCTCGATCCGTTGCTCGACCTCGATGGCGAAGACGCCTTGAGCGCGATCAAGGCGCAATTGCATATGCCAGGGCCCGATCGCATCTGGGTGGTTGCAGACGCCTATCGTGCCGGGCTTGCCACGGAAGACATTTACGCACTGTCGGGCATCGACCCCTGGTTCCTGGGGCAAATCGAGGACCTCGTGCGCGAAGAGCAGGCGCTGGCGGGTCGCAGCGCAACGATGCTTGAACAACGCGACATGTGGCGACTAAAGCGCAAGGGCTTTTCCGATGCGCGCCTTGCCAGGCTGCTGCAATGCAGCGAAGACGATTTACGTACCCGGCGCAAGGCGCTCGGTGTTGCGCCGGTTTACAAGCGGGTCGATACCTGTGCAGCCGAGTTTGCCAGTGCCACGGCTTACATGTACTCCACCTACGAGGAAGAGTGCGAGGCCGAGCCGAGTGCGCGCGACAAGATTATGGTGTTAGGTGGCGGCCCGAACCGCATTGGCCAGGGCATCGAGTTCGATTACTGCTGCGTACATGCCGCGCTGGCAATGCGCGAAGATGGTTACGAGACCATTATGGTCAACTGCAACCCCGAAACGGTTTCCACCGACTACGATACTTCCGACAGGCTCTATTTTGAACCGGTTACTCTCGAAGATGTGTTGGCTATCGTGGAAGTTGAAAAGCCCAAGGGTGTGATCGTGCAGTTCGGTGGCCAGACACCGCTCAAGCTTGCGCGTGACCTGGAAGCCGCGGGCGTGCCGATTATTGGCACCTCGCCCGATGCCATTGACCGCGCCGAAGACCGCGAACGTTTCCAGCAGATGATCCGGAAGCTGGGCCTCAAACAGCCGGAAAACAAGACCGTGATGTCGGCTGAGGCGGCGGTAGAAGCCGCGCGCAGCATAGGCTACCCGTTAGTTGTCAGGCCCTCGTATGTGCTCGGCGGCAGGGCAATGGAGATCGTGCACAGCGAAGCGCAGCTGAAACGCTACATGCGCGAAGCGGTGCAGGTGTCCAACGAGAGCCCGGTACTGCTCGACCATTTTCTCGATGCGGCAGTCGAGGTCGACCTCGATGCGGTCAGCGATGGCAAGCAGGTAGTTATTGGTGCCATCATGCAGCATATCGAGCAGGCCGGTGTGCACTCCGGCGATTCGGCTTGCGCATTGCCACCCTACAGCTTGCCCGAGCAGCAGCAGCGCGAAATGCGCGAGATGGTTGTGGCAATGGCGCGCGAGCTCGAGGTGGTCGGCCTGATGAATGTGCAGCTCGCAGTACAGGACGACGAGGTGTATGTCATTGAAGTCAATCCGCGCGCTTCGCGCACTGTGCCGTTTGTTTCCAAGTGCATCGGTTTGTCGCTGGCGAAAGTTGCCGCGCGCTGCATGGTGGGCGTGTCGCTTGCCGAACAGGATTTTACTGAAGAGCGGATTCCATCGTTTTCCAGCGTAAAAGAGGCGGTATTCCCGTTCGCCAAATTCCAGGGCGTCGACCCCATTCTCGGCCCGGAAATGAAATCTACAGGCGAAGTGATGGGTTCAGGGCCGAGTTTCGCCGAAGCCTTTGCCAAGGCGCAGCTCGGTGCCGGGTCAATTTTGCCACACAAGGGCAAGGCGTTCCTGAGTGTGCGGGATCGCGACAAGGCCGGCATTGTCGAAGTGGGCAGGAGCCTTGCGGCATTCGGTTTCAGCATCGTTGCTACGCGCGGCACGCGCGCGGCGCTCGAACAGGCAGGTATTGCAGCGGAGCCAATTAACAAGGTGCTGGAAGGCA
Organism: Pseudomonadales bacterium; assembly: GCA_049665845.1. Taxonomy (GTDB): domain Bacteria; phylum Pseudomonadota; class Gammaproteobacteria; order Pseudomonadales; family UBA7434; genus UBA7434. The sequence goes on from JBATGO010000400.1 coordinate 6,730, forward strand.
GGCCGCATATCGTCGACGCGATAAAAAATGGCGATATCCACCTGATTATCAATACCACCGAAGGCCCCAAGGCGATTGCCGATTCCGCTACCATTCGCAGCACTGCGCTGCAGCAGAAGGTGTACTACACCACCACGCTCACCGGTGCGATGGCCGTCTGCGAAGCGCTGCGCGTCAGTGCTGATACCGGCGTCAGCCGTTTGCAGGATTTGCACAAAACAATTAAACGGCAGGCGGTATAGCCCATGAATCGTGTACCGATGACAGTAGCCGGCGAACGCGCCCTGCGCGAAGAGCTTGAAAAGCTGAAAAAAGTGGATCGCCCGCGTATCGTCAATGCGATTGCCGAAGCACGTGAGCACGGCGACCTGAAAGAAAATGCCGAGTACCATGCCGCGCGTGAACAGCAGAGTTTTTGCGAAGGACGCATTAAGGAAATTGAGGGCAAGCTTGCCGATTCCCAGGTTATCGACATCAGCAAGATCCCGTACTCGGGCAAGGTGATATTCGGCGTGACGGTTACCGTGATCAATACTGATGGCGACCAGGAAATCACCTACACCATCGTCGGCGAGGACGAAGCCGACGTGAAGCAGGGCAAAATTTCGGTGACCTCGCCGATTGCGCGCGCGCTGATCGGCAAGCACGAAGGCGACTGTGTAGAGGTCAACACGCCAGGCGGTCTGATCGAATACGAAATCGATCGCGTCCAGCACTTGTAAAGACTTCCGACAGTTTTAGCCGTTACTGTAAACCCGCCCACCTGCCTACCGGTACCCGTAAAGTACAGCCTCACCACCAGCGGCCATGCCTGACCTCCGTGCAGCCCTGTGAGTCCAGCCTAACCGGTTAATATTTCAGCGATTTATTGCTCTTCTGTGCGCGTCATGTCTTTCTGCTTGACGCAAATTAACGAACGTTTATGATGGATAAGTACTTGTGGCAGCTAAGAAAGGTAATCTGCCACGGAGTAATAATTTTAATTTATCGCCAATTTCCGCACCGCTTCGTCGCGTGCAGAGCGCTATCCGGGAAATCGCATTTTCCGCATATAAAACGCATAAAGTCTTAGGGTACAACTATGTTATTGCGCACCATGGCTCGAGCAGCCGCTATTTCTGTGTTGTCATTGATGCTGTTGGCGTGCGGAGGCGGCAGTTCCAGCACCGGCTGCGCGGCCATAAATCCAAATTGCAACGACCCGGTCCAGACGTTCAATGCGCTTGGCGCAGACGGGCCAATGGCTTTTGCGATCGTCGAATTATTCAGGCTCAGTGATTACCTGAGTTCGCCACTGGGTGCGCCTAACCTCGTGGAATCCTCTGTGCGCTCTGACGCGACCGGACTTGCCAGCGGTGTGCGCCTGAAACAGTCTGATGCCAACGGTGCACCGGCCGGCCCCGGCCCGTTCGTGCTGCAGGTGCGTGTCGACCCCGGCCTGACCATCGATACCACAACGGGTGTCGAACCCGCAGTCAAAACAGTGCGCACCATTATTACGTCGGCCGATTTTGCCGCCCGTGATGCAAATACACAATTCTATGCCACCCCGCTAACGACGCTCGGCCTCGAACAGGCAGCATCGCGTGCTGCATCACCCACCGCGGCGAATGTAGTCGCCCAGATGATGCAGGCCAGCGCCGATGTGCTGCAGGCGTTTGGTTTTGGCCTTGCAACCAGCAATGATATTTTTCGCCTGCCGCCGATTCTAGATGCATCCACTGCCGGTGACCTGGCCGCGCAGCTAAACGTCGCGCAATACCGCGTAGCAATCGAAACTTTTGCTGAAATAGTCGAGCAGGTTGTCGCCGACGAGGGCGTGACTTCCAAGCAGATCATGGATGCTGTCGCTGCAGACATGGCAGATGGCCTGCCGGTAAATGCTTATGTCGGAGAAAATCCGGGCAATGCTACGGTCGATGCGGTTGTTGTTGAAACGACTTCGGTCACCAGCAGCTACCTGAACGCGCCGAGCGCGACTGCGCGTTTTCCATCGGATGATGGTTCAATTAATGTAGAAGAGCTTCTGGATGGCGAGTTGCCGAATAACGCTGCGCTGGCAGGTACCATCAATGTCGATCCGCAGCCCGCTGATTTTGATGGTGATCGCACGCCGAATGCTTCCGATAGCGACGATTACGATCCGGCCTCATCGGCAGATGCTGATAGCGATGGCATTGATGACGCCTCAGACAACTGCGTACTAAATACGCCCGATGATCTCGGCAACAATATTAATCTGGCCAGGGCCGCTAATCCGGGACAGGAAAATGAGGATGGTGATGCGTTTGGCGATAGTTGCGACAACGATGCTGATGCTGATGGTGCCAACGGTGATGGCAGTGGTGGTGCTTCGGTCAAT
>JBATGO010000401.1:0-2369 GCA_049665845.1 Pseudomonadales bacterium
GCTTTGAAGGTCACCTCGGACTTGAGCATTTTCCGGGTGACCTCGGAAAGGACTTCAATGAGCGGGCCTTCTTTTAGTGAAGAGGGTTTTTCGCGCAATTCCTCCAGCCCCAATACCTTGGCTGGCAGCGTGATTTCCATTTTCTCGTCTGGAATTTCGGTGTTGGACGCCGCGCAAAAAAGCAATTGCTTCAACGTGTCGGGAGATTGCATTTCATGATGTATCAACCCTTTTAACTGCGCTGCAAATTGGTTGGACAGCTCGTCTTTCAGGCGCAACTTGATATCCCTGAAGGCAACCAGCAAAGACTCCTTGCCTGCGTTGCGAATGAATTCTGATTCCTGGTTTGCCTCCGAAATAACTTTCCTGGCTTCTTCCTGCGCCTGCTCCACGATCCAGTCTGCGCGTTTTTCAGCGTCGCTTATTATTTTTACCCCTTCATCCTTGCCCGCTTTAACGCCTTTATCCTTGAGCAGGGAGATGAGTTCCTGGATGCCTCGGGAATCTTCATTTGTGTTAATTGCATCTGACATAAAGAACCCCTTAAGCCGGTAATGAGCCAATCAAAATCAGGGAAAATACAAAAGCGAACACGGAGAAGCCCTCAACCATCGCCGCTGGAGCGATGCTGAGGCCGAATATTTCCGGCTTGTTTTTCGACGCGTTAATCGCAGCCACGAGTACCTGGCCCTGGTAGCCGGCACAAAATAGCATTACCAATCCGCTTAAAAAACCGATCGAAAAAATGCCCGGCGCATTGGCGACAGTAATTTCCCTGTTTAAAGCAAACATAATGACAATGCCAAGAATAACCTGGGTCGAAGGCATGGCCGCGAGGCCGATATATTTGCCGTGCCCTCGCTCCGTGTCCAGCAAGGCTCCGGCGGCCGCCTGGCCGGCCCTTGAACAGCCTTGCGCACTACCGATTGCGCCCAGGGCCATCGGCGCAAACAAGCCAACCCAGCCCAAAGCGATTACAAGATTGTCCATGCTATTGTCCTCGTAGAATATATCATTGGTTCTTTTTGAAAGCTTCGAACGGATAGCCTTCGCCCTCAATACCCCAGTTATAAAATTCCAGCATATTCAGCCGCAGGCCGTGAATTACCCCACTCATGATCGCCAGGATAAAATTTAAAATATGCCCAAAGAGAACGATCAGGGTAAATAATATAAAGCCGCCAGCGGCGACCGATTCACTGGCGCTGACCGCCAGCTGATTGAATGTCATCGCCAGCGATGCACTGGAGAGGCCAAGTGCAAACAAGCGCATATAGCTCAGCACGTCGCCAAAGGCCTTGGTGAGCTTGTAAAGCGCCAAAATACTATCGAAAAACCTGAGCGCCAGATCCGACAGGGAATGTATTTTCCTGTCGCTGCTAAATAACAAAATGAGCGCCAGCCCGGAAATAAAAAACAGACTGGCCGGTGAGTAAAAGCTTATCGGCCCACCGCTTCGCAGGTATTGCAGCCACAGCACATAAGCGCTGCTTATTGCTATCGCCCAGCCTGCGTTTGACAGCGATTGCAGCGTACTGCGACGCTGCCAGCCTGCAACAGCATTTGCGGCTACCAGATGCAGTATTCCTATCCCGATGGACAGTTGCATCATGACGGAAAAATTATTGATATCCAGGATTTTCAACCTGTGCAGCAAGCCGCTCTCATCGAGCGTTATGCCGAAATAGCTGCCAATCATCACGCCGTAAATTGCCGATGCCCCAACAATAGCGCTGGCAAGGTTACGAAGACGGCGACTTCCCCGGGAGTGCCCAAGCTTTTTCCAGAAAAAAGCCAGCAGTACCCCCAGGACCGCTGCATAACCGGCATCAGAAAGGATAACCGCGAAAAACAGTGAGAAGGAAAAGAAAATGATGACCGATGGATCCCAGGAGTTGTAACCGGGCAGTTGAAAAAAGGAAACAGCGGTTTCGCCGCCACCAAAGCGATCGGAGTTGCGCAAGAGTGTTGGCGGGGTATCTCCTTCCTCCGGTTCCTTCAGTGTGTAAGCGATATTTGATGATTCTCTTAGCGCTTCCAGTTTCGTTACAGAGGATTCTGATACCCATCCACTTAGGACAAAAATATCGTCGTCATCAAGGGTCAGGCCGGCCGCCCGGGTCATGCTGGCAAAATTTATGGTCTCATCCAGTGAATGAGTGAGCGGCTTGATCCAGCGCGTGAGAGATTCACGTTCCGCGTTGAGGTCTTCAAGTTTCACCAGGGCCGCATCGAGATCATCGCCGAGTTGAGAAAGGCTTCGACTGCCTACGTGCACACGAGCAAATGGAACCTCGTCTTCATTGGGCTCGTTTTGTGCAATAACCATGAGAAAATAAAAATTATTGGATTCCTTCAATATTTTCCAG
>JBATGO010000402.1:0-1815 GCA_049665845.1 Pseudomonadales bacterium
CGGCGGCTGTTTTTTAAAAGCAAGCGACGTTGCAGGAGTGGAATAGATGAGGGTATGCAATCGGCGTGCATGGCGAGGGTATTTGCTGCGCGGCTAAAGTAACACGCGCGCCAGCAAACCGTACGCCATTTGATGACACGCTGTAAATACGTCCGCGTACGCTCGCCGGCGGCGTCCATGCCGCCGGACGGTCATCAAATGGCGTACGGTTTGCTGTAGCCGCGACCAGGCACCGCACGAGATTTAGTGTGTCTGGTTCAATCGATCCAGCCAGCTCTGCTGGCGGCCACAGTCACATCCGCAAACGATACCAGTAATAACCCAGCATCTCGTGCAGCACCATGGTCGTGTCTTTCAATGCGCGCGTATTCGGCATCCAGCGCGAAGCCTGCCAAAGCGACTCGCTACGCTCCGCCAGCTCGGTAGGTGCCGCTATCACTGTAAACCCCGCTCGCTCAAATAGCAGTATTGAGCGCCGCATATGCATCGACTGCGTCACCAGCACAACGGTGTCAATACCTTCGGGCAAAAGCATCCGGGCGGCAAATTCTGCGTTTTGCGAGGTTGTGCGGCTGTCCTGTTCGAACCAACGCGCTGCAATACCGTGCAGGGTCTGCAGGTAATCACCCGATACCAGCGCGTGCGCATGGTCGCTATCGCTCGGCACCCCTCCGGTGAGCATCAGCGGCAAACCAACCTGCCTGTGTAGCCAGGCTGCGTAGTTGAGCCTTGCCTGCCCATCCTGTCTTGGCCAGGGCTGGCCAAATTCCCGCATATCATCGCGATGTGCCGAACCCAGCACAACAATCGCGGCGGCCGTCTGCAGGCGCGGATCGGACAAAGACAGCGCCGCTGCAACTTCGGTGCTGGCGAGCAGGCCGTCGCTGACTACCGGTAGCGAAAACAGCAACAACGAGCCGAGACCCGTAGCGCAGAGCGCAATACCCGTGCGCCGGAACCTTGCAAGCAGCGCCAGCCCGACTACAACCAGCAGGATATTGAGCATCGGCGGCAACAGCCAGAGTTTGAGCAGAGATCGATACAGCATTGGCGAATGGAATTGGTTCCACGATGCAAGCTGGCAAGCCAGCCGTTTATCGCGGTATTCTAGCCGACTTTGTTCGCTCCGCGGCGCGCCACGAACCCGCACCAACAGCCAGCAGCACACCCGATGACAGCGCAAGCAGACGTACCGGCCTACCAGCCCGAAAAAATTGAAGCAAAAGCGCAGGAATACTGGCGCGATGCGCGGAGCTTTGTCGCCAGTGAAGACAGCTCGCGCGAGAAATTTTATTGTCTTGCGATGTTTCCGTATCCCAGTGGCAAGCTGCATATGGGCCACGTGCGCAACTACAGCATTACCGATGTAATCGCGCGCTACCAGCGCATGCGCGGCAAAAACGTACTGCACCCGATGGGCTGGGATGCTTTCGGCCTGCCCGCCGAAAACGCAGCGATCCAGAACAACACCGCGCCGGCCAGCTGGACTTACCAGAATATCGATTACATGCGCGAACAGCTGAAGTCGCTGGGCTTTGGCTTCGACTGGAGTCGCGAGTTCGCCACCTGCCGGCCCGACTACTACAAATGGGAGCAGTGGTTTTTCACGCGCCTGTATGAAAAAGGCCTGGCCTACAAAAAAATGTCGACCGTAAACTGGGACCCGGTTGACTGCACGGTGCTGGCCAACGAGCAGGTTATCGATGGCCGCGGCTGGCGTTCCGGCGCGGAAGTACAGCGCAGGGAAATCCCGCAGTGGTTTCTCAGGATCACTGACTATGCCGAGGAACTGCTGGCTGACCTGGACACGCTGGA
>JBATGO010000403.1:0-11597 GCA_049665845.1 Pseudomonadales bacterium
AGCCGGCACGGAGGTTGCGATTGCGTCTAACAAGTATATCGGCCTGTCGCACCTGAGTGAAAAAGTGAGCGGCCAGGTGCCAGCGCAACTGCTCAGTACCTACGCTGCAGACACCCTGCAACAGGCGTTGCAGGTGAAGGACAGCCTCGGCGCGGGTGAATCGGTGGTCACGCGCGACGGTATCTGGCTCGGCAGCAACTGGCTACGTGTTTACAAGTCGCGCGATGCCACCAGCGGTGCGCTGGCCAGGCAGCAGCACATTACTGAACTGGGTGAAATGCTCGAAGCGACCGAAGTGCGCATACGCGATTGCGAGCAGCGACGCCAGCAGTGCGAAGCTGCGGTAACCGCGGCCGAGCAGGCCAAGGACCAGTTGCAGCAGGAAAAATCCGAACGCGAGAGCGAACTGGGTCGTGCGCGCGCCGAGCACAGCGCTTTGCAGACAACCATCGAACAGGTTGCCGTGCGGCTCAAGCGGGGCAGTGAAGAGCTGTCGCTGGCCGAGCAAAACCAGCAGGCGCAACGCAGCGCGCTGTCCGAGGCTCGGGCACAGCTGGACCACGCCATCGAGGCCATGCAGCAGGTCGAGGCACAGCGTGAAAAGCTGCTGCTCGAGCGCGATGCGGTGCGCGACGCGCTGACCGAAAGCCGCGAATCAGCGCGCACTGATCGCGATGCGCTGCAGTCGGTTGCGGTGCGCGCCGAGGGACTCAAGGCGCAGGTCGAATCCGTGAGCGGCAGCGTCGAACGGCTGGAGCGACAGGTTGAACAACTCAATACCCGGCAGGCAAGTTTGCGCGAGGCACAGGCAGAAAACGCAGCCCCGGTGCAGGGCTTTCGCGACACACTCGCCGCCCAGCTTGCAACCCGCCTTGTAGTTGAAACCGAACTCGCTGCAGCGCGCAAGGCAGTGGAGGGCATTGACCACGCCATGCGCGAGGCCGAGCAGCAGCGGCACCAGATTGAAGAGAAACTTTCGCAGACCCGCGGCCAGCTGGAAACTGCGCGTATCGAAAGCCAGGAAATGGAAGTGCGCAGCAAAACTATCGTCGAGCAGCTGCAGGAGACCGGTTACGAAATTGAAAAAGTGCTGGCTGACCTGCCCGGGCATGCCGACTTTTCCAGCTGGCAATCACAACTGGCTGAAGTGGAACAGCGTATCGAACGACTCGGCGCAATCAACCTCGCCGCCATCGAGGAATACGAAACCGAGTCGGAGCGTAAACGTCACCTCGATGCGCAAAACGAGGAGCTGGAAACTGCGCTGAACACGCTCGAAAACGCGATGCATAAAATCGACCGTGAAACCCGCAACCTGTTCAAGGAAACCTTCGATGCGCTCAACAGCAGTATCGGCGAACTCTTCCCGAAAGTATTTGGCGGCGGCGCGGCCTACCTGGAGATGACCGGTGATGACCTGCTCAGCACCGGTGTTACGATCATGGCGCAGCCACCGGGCAAGAAGAACAGTACAATCCATCTCCTCTCAGGCGGTGAAAAAGCGCTGACTGCGATTGCGCTGGTGTTCTCGATTTTCCAGCTCAACCCGGCGCCGTTTTGTATGCTCGATGAGGTTGATGCGCCGCTCGACGACGCGAATACCGTGCGCTACGCGCGCCTGATTAATGAAATGTCCGACAAGGTGCAATTCATTTTCATCACGCACAACAAGATTACGATGGAGATGGCCGATCACCTGATGGGTGTGACCATGCACGAGCCAGGCGTTTCCCGCCTCGTCAGCGTGGATATAGACGAAGCAGTGGCGCTCGCTACTGCCTAGTAAACTCGGGGAGCAAAGAGAAAGCCTATGAGTTGGTTAGCCGATTTTGGCATGCGCGAGTGGCTGTTGAGTTGTGGCGTGGTGCTGGTGCTCGTGGTGCTGGCAGATGGTTTCAGGCGCATGCGCAATGAACATCGTGGCAAGATTAAAATGGCACGTCGGCTCGGCGGTGGTTTTCCTGAAGCGCCATTGCCTGATCTGCCAAATTCGGAGTTACCCAATGGCGGGGCACGCGTGGTAAAGCGTGAAGATCCCTCTTTTGATCTGCGCATCTTCGATACCCCCGAAAGTAAAGAGCAGGTGCAGGCTTTTCACGAGACGCTTGATGCTCTGGAGCCTGATCGGGACAGTAATCGTTTCATCAGTGAGGAACAGTTGCTGGTCCTGCACGTACGTGCACACGACAAGAAGGGCTTTAACGGCACCGACTTGCTTGAGATCCTGCTTGCCTGCGACATGCGCTACGGCGACCGCGACATACTGCACCGGCACGAGCGCGCAGGGGGCGTGGGCAGTTTGCAGTTCAGCGTAGCCAATATGGTTGAGCCTGGAACCTTCAACCTCGAGGATATCAAATCTTTCTACACGCCCGGTGTGTCCTTTTTTATGAGCTTGCCCGGGCCCGACCGTCCTGATGAAGCTTTTGAATGCATGCTCGAAACAGCGAACTGCGTGGTAAAAAACCTCGATGCAGAACTGCTCGACGAGCACCATCAACCCGCCTCGATACAGATGCTGGAAAACCTGCGCGAACGCGCACGTAACTTCGTCCCTGCCTAGCGGCGTCGGGCGCGCAGCATGCCGGGACGCGGAAAAAACCAGGGCGACACGCGCAATAAGCGAGGTGCTGCGGCAACAGCCGTAGCGCAGACGGCAAGCGTCGACTCGAACGGCGTAAAGGCGCTGCTTCGCGAAATCCAGGCAGCTAAGGCCGGGCTTGATATTGCTGCGCTGAATGCCGGCACGGCAGCCTCCCTGCATAGTGCGCTGAGCAGTTCGCTCGCCGATCATAATCGCCGTTATTACACCCTCGATGCACCAGCAATAGACGACGCCGAATACGACCGGCTATTGCTCGCGCTGCGTGAACTCGAATCGGCGTTCGATGGTTTGTGCAGCGCAGCTTCGCCGAGCCAACGGGTTGGTGCTGCACCGCTGGACGCGTTCAAGCCTGCCAGGCACCTGTTGCCGATGCTGTCGCTGGACAACGCCTTTGATACTGCGCAGTTGCAGCAGTTCGGTGTGCGGGCAGCGGAGCGCCTCGCCAGGCAAGGCAAGGCGTTGCCACTGGGCTACGTGTGCGAGCCCAAGCTTGATGGCGTAGCGCTCAGTTTGCTGTATGAGAACGGCGTGTTGCAACGCGCGGCGACGCGTGGTGATGGTAGTGTCGGCGAAGATATAACCGAGAATGCGCGTACGATCGCAACGGTGCCGCTGCAACTTCGCGGCAGCGCTTTTCCGCAAACGCTGGAGGTGCGCGGCGAAGTGGTTATGCCGATCAGCGCATTCGAAGCCTATAACCAGCGCGCGGCAGCGGCGCGTGAAAAAACCCTGGTCAATCCGCGCAATGCAGCAGCCGGCAGTCTGCGCCAGCTGGACTCGCGTATTACCGCGCGGCGGCCGCTGCAATTATTCGCTTATAGCACCGGGCATAGCGCGGGGGGGAATTTGCCAGCCCGCCACAGTGATGTCATGGCAGCGCTGCGCGAATGGGGGTTCCTGGTCAATGAACATGTCGAACTGGCCGACAGCATCGACGCCTGTGTCACCTATTGTGCGAAAATCGAGGCGCTGCGCAGCCAGCTCGACTACGCGATTGATGGCGTGGTCATCAAGGTCGACGACCTCGCTGCGCAACAGGCGCTGGGGTTTGTTTCGCGCGCGCCGCGCTGGGCCATTGCGTACAAGTTTCCTGCCGAAGAAGCGACTACTACACTGCTCGGCGTCGACTGGCAGGTTGGCCGCACCGGCGCGGTTACGCCGGTAGCCAAACTCGAGCCGGTCTTTGTCGGCGGCGTGACGGTCAGCAACGCGACCCTGCACAACGCCGACGAAATCGAACGCCTGCAAATCCGCATTGGCGATCGCGTGGTGATTCGCCGCGCAGGCGATGTGATACCGCAGGTCGCACGCCGACTTGAACCGGGCAGTAACAGACGCCGCAGGCCGTTGGTTCCGAAACAGTGCCCGGTCTGCGCTTCGCCGCTGGAGCGCGCTGAGGGCGAAGCGGTGATTCGCTGCACCGGCGGCCTGCTCTGTCGTGCCCAGATCAAGGAGTCGATCGTGCATTTCGCTTCGCGCAAGGCCATGGATATCGATGGCCTGGGTAGCAAAATTATTGACCAGTTGGTAGATACAGGACAGGTTGCGAACGTGGCCGACCTGTATGCGCTTGCGCACAGCCAGCTCGCAGCGCTGGATCGCATGGCCGACAAGTCGGCGCAGAACCTGCTCGACGCGCTGGAGGATTCCAAAACAACAACCTTGCCGCGCTTCCTGTTTGCGCTCGGTATTCGCGAAGTGGGTGAGGCTACCGCGCGCAACCTTGCGCAGCACTTTGGTTCGCTGGAAAAACTAATGCAGGCCGATCGCGAGTCATTGCTCGAGGTTGACGATGTCGGTGCGATTGTTGCCGGTCATATCCTGGCCTTTTTAGCCAACAAGGCCAACAGGCAACTGATTCAGCGCCTGCGTGAAGAGGGCGTGCACTGGCCTGCGATGCCGGCAGCGGCGGCGGATAGCAGGGGAGAGTTACACGGCCAGACCTGGGTGGTTACCGGCAAGCTTGAATCAATGAGCCGCGAAGAGGCGAAGGCTTTTTTACTTGCACAAGGGGCGAAAGTGGCCGGTAGTGTGTCGGCTAAAACGTCTTGCCTGCTGGCGGGCCCCGGAGCCGGCAGCAAACTCGACAAGGCGCAGGCACTGGGTATTGAAATAATCGACGAAGCCGCTTTCCTGGCGCGTTTTCCGCAGGCCGCCATCGGCTAGCAAGCGCCATTTTTTGGCCTTATTGCAGCGGCCTGAAAGTGTCGCCCTCTTTCAGGTGAAGCACACCGTCGAGATAGACCACGTTGCTGCGTTGCTCGGCGCTCAGGGCGTCCAGTTTGGATTGCTCCGCGGCCGGGATGTCCCTGTGATGATGGGCGCTGTGCGAAGGCGCCGCCGGCCCGCCGCCAATGCTGCGAACAAAGGCATCGGCAAATCCTTCCCGTTGCAGTTCATCGCGCAATAGTTCGGCTTCGCCGCGATTGCTGAAATTGCCGACCAGGTAGCGCGACAGTTCGCCGCTATTGTCGATGGACACTGAACCGAATGCGACCAGTGATTCGCGCAGGCCGGGTGCCGGCGATGCGTAGGCGCCGATTTGCACACTGTAGCGCGCACCCGATTCCTGTGCGTGGCCGGAGACCGAAATCGCGCAGAGCAGGGCGACCGCGCATAGCAAAAATTGTTGTGTTGTTGGCAAGGCCATAAGAATTAACTCCTTCGGCAACTGGTGGAAAAAAATACTTGTAACCGCTTCTTGACGAGTATATCGCGATAACCATCGGCGATAAGTATCGCTGGCAGGCCCGGTAGTATTTCCAGCATAAAAACCCGGCAAGATCGCCGTAATTTGAGACTAAAAAAAAGCAGCACCGAAGTGCTGCTCTTTTTTGTGTGCCCACCAGTAGGGCACACATTGCTGGCAATTTACTTCGGTGAAACGCCCAGCGCCTGCAGCGTCTGGATGTTCAGGTACTTGTCGACCGGCAGGTTTTTGGCGCGTTGGAACGCGTTGACCGCCTGGACCGTTTGCTTGCCGATGATGCCGTCGATGGCGCCGGGATCATAGCCAGCCTTGTCGAGTGCACGCTGCACGGAAGTGATGCGATCGCGCGTCATGTTGGTTTCGCAGAGAATCGAACGCCATTCCATGTGGCCGTCTTTCACGAGTTTCTGCGAAGTGACCGACTTGTACTTGGCCGGGATCTCGATGCGCTCTTCGCGCGCAGGCTCAACCATCTGGCGAACCTTGACCGTTTCGTACTTGGCCGGGATCACGATTTCCTTGACGGTAGCAGGCTGTTTGACAACCTTGCGGGTGACCTTCGAGTACTGCGCAGGTGTCTGTGACAGGCAGATTTGCGCGCCGGTACGGGTTTCCTTGGTCATGGTGTTGTTGTGGACCTCATGCCATACGAAACCTGCATCTTTCACCAGTTCCTTGCGCTGAACCGTTTTATAAGCGGCGGGGATGTCGATTTCACGTCTCTGCGCATCGGCAAGCAGCTTGCGAACTTTCACGGTTTCGTACTTGGCCGGGATTTCGACGCGACGGGTAGTCGCTGGCTGCTTGAGTACACGTTTGGTGATGGTCTTGTAGGTGGCGGGCACTTCTACCAGGCACATGATTTCACCGGTTGCCTCATCGATGCGCTGGATCGGGCCTGTACCTTTTTTCCAGACCGTGTGTGCTGGCTTGTCGAGTACGGTTTCGGTTTGTGTCTCGAATACCGCAGGCACCTCTTCGATAGTGTATGAGGCTTCGGCAACGAGTACGCGCTCTTCAACCCACTCGTAGGTCGGAGCAGTGGTTTCGATGCGGCTTGATGCCTCGCTGGCCAGCACCTGCTCGCTCACCATTTTGTATTCCGGTGGTGTGTAATGCTCGTGATAGCACATACCAGGTTTGGCGTTATCGAGATTGATACCTGCAGACTGTGCCGCCGCAAGCAGTTTGTCGCCAGCCGGCGCGCCACCGCTGAGCGACGTGAGCCACTCCGTGCGCTCGGGGCTGACCAGCACGGTCTCGGTTTCAGTGCCAAAAACTGCAGGGATAGGTTCGAGCTTGGTACTCGCCGGCGAAACCATGACCTGCTTTTCGACGCTCTGGTACTTCGCCGGAATCAGCTTGATTTTCTGGCTGCCATCTTCGACCAGCATTTGCGCGGTTTCGGTGGTGTAAACCGGTTCTACCCACACACGAGCATAACATTCGCCGGCTTTCGCGTTCGGTGGTAAAAGCGGCTCGCCGCCACCCATGCTGGAACTTGAACTGCTGGCAAGGCTTGCTTCGCGTTGGGCCAGCTGGCGCTCGCGGGCATCCAGTTCGCTGGCACGTGCGCGCGCCTGGGCTTCGAGTTTGGCAATACTGGCTGACGTTTCGCTGCTGGCAGACGCGCTGTCGATGCCCGCATCGTTACCGTTGCTTGCGCAACCTGCGATGGCCAGCGCAAGCACTGAAGCCGATGCGGCTTTCAACAATTGGGCCTGGTTAAGAATTCTGCGTTTCATCTGATATTCCCCTGAGGATAATGACTGACGTTGACGACGATACGTTGTCTTTCAAAAAATTGCGCTTCGAGCCGGGTTCCACGCAGCCACAAGGGTTGCGTGCCGCTCCTGTGTCCCGTGTTCGGCACATTACAGGCGGTGCCTCACCGTTGCGGACAATCACCGGGCTACCCGAAAACGAAACAAAACATGCTTCAAAGGCCTGGGCCAGCAGATAACGTTCTAGCTGCCTTGGCACGAAGGCGACTGCTTGATGAACATTTTGAGCGCGCATTCTGGCCTTGAACCTGGCATAGACTCTGCCACGAAGCGTGCCGTAAAGCGCGTGCACTGGGCCGGTTTCGACGCGAGCGCAATATACCACCTGCGAAAATCGGGACTACAGGCGGGGAGGGCAATTTTACAATGTTTTATTACATTTCGGGCTTGGAGTGGCCCGCGCGGGCACAGTTCTCGAAAGCAGTGTTACTAATTCACTTGTTGCGGAGCACGTGGCTGCAGAAGGTGCGACAAAGCTTTGTTAATCCACCAATTGTTTCTTGCTTGTCACTGCTCGCGGACATTCGGCTGCGTGCTCGCGGCGGGCTTTCAGGATCCGCTCTCGGCACTAGCCTGCGGTCGATGTTTTAATACTGCATGCACAACATGGTTGTACTCGAAGTAAACGAAAAAGTCGGGATATTCCCAGCGAGAAATTGGCGGGTCGCCAACCGGTGGCAGCGCGCGCAGCGGTTCACCGAAACGCGCGAGCACGCGGTCACCAGTCATGCCTGCGGTTGGCCTGGGCACATCCATTGCGTCGCCGCCCTGGCTCGCAATCGGCACGCGCAGCGATTCGGCTTGCACAGCTGCAGTGAAAAAAGAAGCATTGAACGCGATGACGATGCCAAGCACTGGCTTGAATAATTTCATGGAAGCGACTCCGCGGTGTGTCGTTTATGGGGCGGTAATTGCGTCAAGGCTGTTCATTATAGAGCTATTGGCTGCGCTCTGGCGCGCGCTGTAACACAGTTGCCTGAATAGCACACAGGATTGCGCAAAAATGAGAACCATTAACGGGCCTGCACTGCGAATTATTGCTCCTGGGCAGCCTTTTCAGCCAACCTGCGCGCACGCTGTTGCTCGGCCTGCACCTGCATAACGTGCCTGGCAACGACCTGCCGTTCGCTTTCGGGCAGGCGGTGAAACGCTGCTGAAATATGGTAGCCGCCATCGATAGCACGGCTGGAAGCCACCACCCTGATGAACGCGCTGATACCGACCAGCGCGCGATGAAACCAGACCTTGATCGCATAGTAGCCTTCGCGTTTTAACTCCACGTCATGCGAGAAGCCAATACCACCCTCGCTAAGATCGATAGACTGCAACCGTTGGTCTTCACTGAGAATTGCTTCGGCGACTGCGTTGCCAACGGCGTCGATTTTGCGATTCATCGCTTCAAGGTAAGCGGCGAGTTCACTATGCTGATCGCCGATCGTGCGCAGCAGACCCGCGTTGTCAGTATCGATAGTGCGGATCTCGCGCATCAGTCGAAACGGTGCTGATGGCTTGAAAAAATCATCCGCGACGCGGGCGTCCAGCGCTTCGGCCTCAATCGACGAAACTTCGAGAATCGCGGTATCGTCGATGCGAAAGCGCTGGCGGCGATCGGCTTCCGCGTCCTGGTTTACAGAATCGTTCGAAGCGGTCATATTTTCCCCCGGTGGCGCGAACCTTGCTTGCAGTCGCGTCTACTGCGTATGAGTTTAGTATACTTGCGGCTCTCGAGTGTCCCGCGCGCCTGCCAGCTACCTGCGGATAGCGGAATTGGTTGCTAAATAACCTCCAGGTCTACCTCCCTTGCCGAGCCTGCCCTTTGCACCCGCGGTCGCACTGCGTTACAGCGCGCCTTACCTGAACCGCGGTATGACAGGATTCCTGAGCTTCGTCTCGCTGGTTGGCCTGGCGCTGGCAGTATTCGCGCTGGTTGTGGTGACCAGCGTAATGAACGGTTTCGAGCGGGAGTTGCAAAATCGCATGTTATCACTGCTACCTCACGCGACGATCTCGCCATCGGGCGGACATAAAGCATGGCCGCAACTGCGTGATGCGCTCGCAGCACAACCCGGTATCGCAGCTAGCGCACCCTATATGGAAGGTACTGCGATGTTCAGTGCCAACGGGCGCTTCCAGGCAGCAGCGCTGGTTGGTATTGATCCGCAAGCTATGCAGGGCAGCGAGCAAATTACACAAAAAATTGTCGCCGGCGATATCAATGCGCTGACCACGCAGCGCTACGGTATCGTGCTGGGTTACCAGCTAGCACGACAACTCGGGGTGCTGCCCGGCGATCGCGTGCAGATTGTCCTGCCTGCAGTGCGTGTGACACCGCTCGGACCGGTACTGCGCCAGAGACACTTCAGCGTTGTTGCTATTTTCGAAGTCGGTGCTGAACTCGACCTGTCGATGGCGTTGACGGATATCGACAGCGCAGCGCGCCTGTTCGCAGGGCGCGCCGATGTCGACGGAATGCGCGTAACGGTAGAAGACCAGTTTCAGGCTGCATCGATCGTCGCCAGGGCAGTCGCGCAACTCACAGCCGGCGGGCAACTGGATGCCGCAGTGCAGTGGCGAGACTGGCGCGCACAACACGCGAGTCTTTACCGCGCGGTAGTGATGGAGAAGATCATGATATTTGTGTTGTTGCTCGCCGTTGTCGCGGTCGCTTCCTTTAACGTAATCTCGATTATCCTGATGACAGTTACCGACAAGACTACCGACATCGCTGTGTTGCGCACCATGGGTGCCAGTGCGACACAGATTGGCAGCCTGTTTATCCTGCAGGGCACACTGATCGGTGCTGCCGGAACTTTTATCGGTGCGCTGCTCGGTGTGCTGGTGGCACCGAATATCGGAAAAATACTGCAGGCTTTTGAGCGCGCCAGCGGCTGGCAGCTATTTGATCCGGAGGTGTACTTTATTCCCTACCTGCCTTCATTACTGCGCTGGCAGGATGTGCTGCTGGTGGTGGTTGCAGCACTGCTGGTTAGCATACTCGTCACACTTTTGCCGGCCAGGCGCGCGGCGAAGATTGATCCTGCGCTTGCGCTTGCCGGCGCTCACTAGCACACAGGAACACGCCAGCCCATGCCTCCAGATGCAGTACAACAGACCCGGCAGCACAGCGTGAAAACGGATGATGCGGGTTCGAATGGCGCAGATGAAAACATGGCGCTGGTGTGTCATGGTCTTGCAAAGTCCTATCGACAGGGCAGCAGCGTGCTCGAGGTATTGCGTGAGATCAACCTGGCCGTGCGCCAGGGTGAACGTATTGCCATTGTCGGTGCTTCAGGTTCCGGCAAAAGTACGCTGCTTGGTCTGCTCGGACTACTGGACCAGCCTGATGGCGGAAAGCTGGTCCTGCGCGGCTGCGATCCATCCGGCTTGAACGACGCACAGATAAGCGCGCTGCGCAATCGCCAGCTGGGTTTCGTTTACCAGTTTCATCACCTGCTTGCCGAATTCACTGCGCAGGAAAATGTTGCGATGCCGCTGCTGATTGCTGGCGTCGATCCGCGCGAGGCGAGCAAACTCGCGGGCCGCTGGCTGGAGCGTGTCGGGCTTGCGGCACGCGCCAGCCACAGACCCTCGGAACTTTCCGGTGGTGAACGCCAACGCGTGGCAATTGCCAGGGCGCTGGTTAATCAACCGGGTTGTGTGTTGATGGATGAACCCACCGGTAACCTGGATCGCGAGGCAGCCGGCAAGGTTTTGTCGCTACTGGATACCCTGTCGAAAGAGAGCGATACCGCATTTATTGTGGTGACGCACGATCCCAGCGTTGCCGCGGTGATGGACTGCATTTACGAATTGCGCGACGGGATATTGCAGACCGCGTCTTCACAATCGGCCGCACAGCAACTGGCCGGAGAAAAACAACGTGGCCAGCGCTAACGCAGGCACGCTGCAGCGCAAGCTGGCATGGCGCTTTTTCAGCGGCGGCAGCTCCAGCGCACTGGTGTCGATGATTTCGTCGATTTCACTGGCCGGCATGGTGATAGCGGTTGCGCTGCTGGTGCTGGTGCTTTCGATAATGAACGGCTTCGAGCGGGAATTTCGCGAACGCATACTCGGGCTGGTGCCGCATGCAACGTTGTGGCTGGATCGCGACAGCGATATGTCGCGCGAACTGGCAATACTGCGAAGTCGCCCCGCGATAAAATATGCGCTGCCGTTTATAGAATTCAAGGCGCTGGCGATTCGCGGCGCGGTCACTGAGCCGGTCCTCGTACAGGGCACCGACTATGCGCGCTTTCGTGAACGGGCGAGAGACTTTATTCGGAGCGGTGATGCGGCGATACCCGCTGGGTTGGAGGCGGGACAACTCATCCTGGGCCATGGCATCGCAACAAAGCTGGGTTTGCAGGTTGGCGACAAATTGCGCCTGATGGTGATGGATAACCCGGGGCATGTGGCAATGGGCGACGAGTTGCCGCGGCGTGTGGCGGCAGGACAGCGCACCACTGTACATACGGTAGAACTCGTTGCAACCTTGCAT
>JBATGO010000404.1:0-1783 GCA_049665845.1 Pseudomonadales bacterium
TTGCCATCGTCAAGCCAGATACCGCCGCCCTTGCCCGAGGCCTGGTTGCCGCCGGTAACCGTCAGGTTGCGCAGCGTCAGGTCCGCATTGTTGTCCTTGAGGTGAAAGACGCTTTCAATACCATTGGCGTCGATCGTGGTGTCGGTAGCACCGGCGCCAACAATCGTAATGTTCGAGGTAATGTCCAGGTCACCCTGTGCCGCTTCATCCTCGCCAGTTACACCGCGCGTCAGGTCGTAGGTGCCGGCAGACAGTTCAATAACATCGGCACCACCCAGCGCATTGGCTTCCATGATCGCGGCGCGCAGCGAGGTGTTGCCTCCAGCATCCAGCGCGACCCCGTCACCGGGGTTGATGTCGACCGTATCGGCGTAAGTATTGACTGTGAAAATATCGAGCGTGTGTTGCCACTGCTGCTGAAACGACGCACTAAAGGCGATCTGTGTTTCGATAGATCCGGCACTAAACTCCAGCTCCCAGTCACCGCCAAGTGCCGCAGCGCCAGTCAGGTCGTCGCTGGCCGCAACGTCAGCCCCTGTCGCCCCCGCGAGCTGTGCAATCAGTTGCAGGCCGGCGTCGTTTGCTGCCAGGTCGCAGCCATAAATCAGCAGGTCAGCCCCGGGATCCAGTGCTGTTCGCCAGCCGGCTATCTCTACTGCTGCATCGTGAAAATTTTCTTCGCTCAGGGTCGCATTGCCAAGCTGCAACGCGCCTGCGGTACCGTGGCTGACCACATGTACTGCATCAACACCGCTGTAGCTGGAAAGCACATCGGAGATCTGGCCGATGCCGTCTGCGCCCGTATCGAGAATAAACACCAGGTATTCAGTATCTGCAGCGTGCTGCGCGATATCTGCAACCATTGACTCATAGTCGGGCGTCGCGCCGTCGACAAAAATTATTTCCTGGCGACCTTCGTCTCCGCCCTGAAAAACCGGCAGCCATGCTTGCAGGTCGACACTCATGCTACCGGACTCACCGAAAGCTTCGGCGACGCTCAGGTAGTCTTCCTGCAGGCTGTTCAATTCTGCCAGGTCGAGTGCATCGAATGCTGGTTCACCGCCGTTGGCATGTCGGTCTGCAGGATTCAGGAATGGCGCGACAAGCTGGTTTAAATCGCGCGAATCTATCAGCGACCCGCTATCGGGACTGTCATCGTCATGCAGCAGGTCGTTCGCAGCGATGCCACCAAGCGCATCGGCTGATAGCAGCACGCGAGGCTCAAGACGCTCGAAAACACTTTGTACGTTACTGTTTGGATTATTACCGGCCGTAGGCGTTGCAGCGCTACAGCACGCTACCATTTTGCGGAGCAAACCATGACCGGATAACAACGGAGAGAATGACTTCATAACCGATACAACTCGTTGCGGACTGACGCGGGGCGTCTGTTTATCGACTAATGCGACGGTGCGATTACACTGTCGCGGCCTGCGCTTCTCTCGGCTATGGTGTATTGCGCCAGGACTGGTGCAATCGGCGCATCTGGATCGTGCGCTTCTGATAATTCCTGCGGTGTAACATGATGTTGCGGGATCTGTCCGGAATTCTCTTACGGAGTATCCACTATCTGTGGCTCGGCAATGAAATTGAGATCGCATTTCAAACCAGCCGGTATTTTATTTTCGGGGTTAGGCAGCGACAGCCGAACACCAAAGGTGCCGCTGGCGGCATCACCCATCTTGTCGACAATCGTCACTTCCGCTTCCTGGGTAGGAATGCTCAAAGTTTCCAGCCGGATTTTCGCGGTCATACCCACCTCGATTTTGCCGAACATATCCAT
>JBATGO010000405.1:0-3991 GCA_049665845.1 Pseudomonadales bacterium
CAGTTCATCGAGCAAGGTGCCCACGATAACACCGCCAGTAGCACCCAGCGGATGGCCAAGCGCAATACAACCGCCGTTGACATTCAGCTTGTCGCTGTCAATACCCAGCTTGCGCTCTGCGACAACCATGGTCGCAGCAAAGGCCTCGTGAATTTCGAACAGGTCGACCGCATCAGCGTGCAGATTTGCGCGGCGCAATAATTCATCGGTCGCGGCGATACAGCCCGACACCACTTCACGCGGGTCAGCGTTGACGGTAACCATCTGCACAATTTTTGCTCTTGCGCTGCAGCAAAGTTTCTTGCCCACTTGCTCATTGCCAATCAGCAGCAGTGAAGCGCCATCTGCCATGGCAGGGGAATTGCCCGCAGTATGCACATGCGCCATGCCGTTGCCGGAAAACTTTTCACCCAACAAGCGTTTCGCTGTGCCGTCAACACTGGCAAAACCAAACGCTGTCTGCATGGCTGCCAGCGATTCCGCCGTGGTTTCCGCGCGGATCGTTTCATCTTCGGATAATTCCGCCATGCCAGCAGGCGAACATACCGGTACGATGGATTCGAAAAAACCACTGGCACGCGCGAATTCCGCTCGCCGCTGGCTTTGCAGCGCAACAGCATCGGCCTGCTCGCGCGTAACACCATGCGCGCTCGCGATATAATCTGCGCCCACTCCCATCATAAACATGCCGAGCCTCTGCGCCAGCACGGTATCAGTAAACGCCAGAGGATTGTCACTGAGCATCGCCACGCGCGACATCATCTCGACACCGCCGGCGATCGATAACTGTTGCAGGCCACATATTATTTTGCTCGCTGCAATGCAAATTGCATCGAGCCCTGAAGAACAGTAGCGATTGACGGTAATGCCCGGCACGCTACCCGGCCAGCCGTGATAAAGCGTTGAGGTTTTTGCGATATTGGCTGCCTGCTCGCCCACTTGTGTTGCACAGCCCAGAACGACATCATCGATTAATAGCGGGTCGAGTGCGCAGCGCGTCTCCAGTGCTGCATAAAGGCAACTCAATAAATCGAAAGGAGAAACAGGCTGCAGCGCGCCATCGGGACGCGCGCGACCGCGCGGCGTGCGCAGGGCCTCATAGATATATGCCGCTTGCAATGCGCTTTGCAAAAAGATCGCCCTGTTCGCTGATTTAGGTAAACGGCGTTTACACGCCGACTACAAAAGCCGCGCAGGTCGTGGTGCTACCGCCGAGATTAAACGTGGCGAAATTCTTTGCGCCCTCGACCTGTATCTCGCCTGCAGCTCCCGTTACCTGCCGGGCTGCGTCCAGCAACATGCGCACACCGGTTGCACCGACCGGGTGGCCGAGGCCAATCAGTCCGCCGCTGGGATTGATCGGCAGCGATCCCTGCATGCTGATCGAGTCGTCTTCAACTGCGCGATAAGCTTCGCCGGGCGCGGTAATACCGGCGTGCTCAAGGATCATGTATTCGGTGATCGAAAAACAGTCGTGTACTTCCAGCCCGTCGAGCTGATGCACATCGGCTAAACCGGCACGGCCCAGCGCATCGCTGAAAGTGTCGGCAACATGCGGGAAGAGCAACGGCGCGCCGGCGGATAATTCGAGCTTGCGATCCATCAGCAACGCAGCACTGCGATGCCCCCAGCCCTTGATGCGCGGCAGCGCCTCCAGCGCAACACCATGCGAAGCTGCATATTTTTTTGCATAGGCTTCGCTGGCAAGAAAAACCACCGCCGCGCCATCCGTGACTTGCCCGCAATCGTGCTTGCGAAGCTGCCCTTCAATAATGGGGTTGGCACTGTCATCTTCGCTGAAACTCAACTCGTTAAATTGCCAGTTGCGCGTTTGCGCGTTGGGATTGCGCCTGGCATTGGAAAAATTGTTGCTGGCGATTGCGCGCAGGTGCGCAAGATCGACACCGTAGCGCTGCTGGTAAATCTCCAGCACCCTGGCAAACATGTTCGGCCAGGGATACTTGCAGCCTTCGGTTTCAACGCCGCGCCATGCTGCTGCGGCAAGATGGTCGGCAGCAACCGTGCCATCGACATTGCGCATCAATTCAATACCGTGTACGCAGGCAAGCTGGTAATGGCCCGCTTCAATGTCGCGCATCGCGGCCAGCAGCGCCATCGAGCCTGAAGCGCAGGCCGCTTCATGGCGCGAACTGGGCATATTGTTGAGCGCCGGATGCACATGCGCAAACAGGCCATTCAGCAATGCCTGCCCGGTAAACAGGTCGCCGACAAAATTGCCAACATGGGCAACATCGATATCACCCGGCTCAATATCGGTCGCGGCCAGCGCATCGTTCAGGCAATCGGCAAACAGGCTGTAGATGTCTTTCCCTTCGCGTGTCCAGTTGCGCGCGAAGTCGGTCTGGCTGCCACCGAGAATATAGATTGCCTGGTTTGCCATTTCTTTAACCTGTTTGGCGTGCGGAGCGTAAGTTGACTGGCGACGCCAACTAAAAAACTTCTGCGCCGGCGACCCAGTTGGTATGAAAGCCGAAGGGCGCACGGTGCGGCATGCGCAGGCGACAGACAGGCCCCTGCTCGATATCGCGCGCATCGAATACCAGCGTGTAGGACTGCCAGTCGTTGCTGTCGGTGACCGTGGTAACGAGGTAGCCATCGTCTTCCACGTCATTGCGGGTTGCACCGGGTTTTGGACAATACGGCGCCTCGTTGCCAAAAACACCTTCGCCGTAATCGTAGCGCTGGCAAGCACCGCTTTGAATGTTGTACTTGAGCAAGGCGCCAAAGGCCAGCGTACCAATGCCGTCGTCCTGCCTGGTGCAGATGTACTGGCTATAGCAGTACTGGCTCTTGTGCCCAAGATACAAGGGATTGGAGCGTGGAAATTCTGCATTGAGGCTATCGATATCGCGTTCGACAACTGCGCCGGTTTTTAAATTGAATTTCCACACATAAAGATTCGCCTCAAGGCGCATATAGGCGAGCATATGTGACAGCTCGCCTTCACTCGGATCTGCCTTGGGCATGGGATTGGTGGAACGACAGCCCACCTGTACCAGCCAATCGCCCTCCTCCCAGCAATTGATCACGTGCAGGATGTAACAGGGCTCGCACTCGAACCAGCGCACCTCACTGCCTTTGCCGTAACGCGGTTGCACGCCGAAACGGGTTGGCATGTCGCGATGGAAAGTCATCACGCGCTTGCGGGTTTTTTTCAGCAACTCCACGTCGTGAAAAAAAGGCAGGTCGTGCAGCACTACGTAGTTCGGCGTGATGCCGATATCGTGCGGCAAACGCGGCCCAGGCAGTGTAATGGGCTGGTCGTGAATCACATTGCCATCGCGGTCGGCAATCCCGTAACGCATATACGGGGGTTCATCGAAATAATCGAAAAACACCAGTTCGCCGTTGGCGGGATCGACCTTGGAATGCGCCGACATGGCGCGACGCAGCTGTCCATCCAGGTCTTCGCGACCCTCCGTTTCGAGCGACAGGGCATCGAGCTTGTAGGGCACACCCGCGTTGTACCAGAGCGTGAGCAGGTGCCTGTTGAAAAACATCACGTCGGTATTGGACGTGTCTTTTATCGGAAAGCCCGGCAGGTCGAAGTCGAACGGTCCCATCACGCCGGGCCAGATAGCCTCACCTTTATCTTGCTCGGCCTTGAAAGCTTCGGTGGCTATCCAGCGATTGCTGTAGTGCGCCTCGCCATCCCTGAAATACACGGCGTAGAGCATGCCATCACCGTCGAAAGGATGGTGCTTGAAGCGCGGTTCGTGCGCTGGGTTGGCGCCATTGCGCACATACACGCCACACAGATCAGCAGGTATTTCGCCTTCGATGATTTCAAGTTTCGCGTTGTTCACCTGCACAGTCGTGGGAGCGTAGATACCGTGCAGGTAGGGATTGTCGATACCGGTCGTCCACGCCGGCGCATCGGGTGCAAGGCTGCCGTCACGGGCGTGCAGCGGCGCGTTACGTTCTGAAAGCGATAAATGATTTGCCATACCGAGCTAACATTTGCCTGCAA